>NZ_JANLWO010000228.1:0-8537 GCF_031364565.1 Chamaesiphon sp. OTE_20_metabat_361 | reverse complement strand
TCGTAACCGACTAAGGTGACGCGAGCGGCTTTGACCATCGCATCAGCAGCTTCGACTACTGCGGGAAAGCCCAATGTTTCGATCATCCCAACTGCAATTGACATTATCAATGACTCCTAAAATTTTTGACTTTAATGCGATATTTTAGCGAACTTGTTCGGACTAGACGCGGAATTTTTCCACGTCTTCGGTGTAGTTCATTGGTAAGACGTACTCTAGGTTCTCGTGGGGACGAGCAATGATGTGTGTCGATAGTACTTCACCACCATTGACGCGCTTAACGGATTCCACACCTGCGGATACGGAAGCTTGTACTTCAGAGACATCACCACGGACAATGACAGTTACCCGACCGCTACCAATTTTTTCATAGCCGACCAATGTGACTCGTGCGGCTTTGACCTTGGCGTCGGCAGCTTCGACAACAGCAGGAAAACCTTTGGTTTCAATCATTCCCACGGCAATAGACATATATTTTTCGTCCTTAGATTAAATTTGTAATTAGCGACTCGCGATCGTCGGGTTCCCCGACGGGTTAGCGAGTCAAGAGGGCGACTCGCGATCGTCTGGTTTCCAGACGGTTGAGCGAGTCAAGAAGGCGACTCAAGTGCAGATTTGCACCGAATCAGATTCAGTAGTAAATGCTAATTGTTTACATAGACTTTTATCTATGCAAACCCCAATACTAGGCATCTGCTAAAGTCAAGCATAGACTGAGACGTGACGCTTTGGCAATATAAGCAACAATTTTATTTTGTTAAGTTAGGTATCAGAAACTTTTATGTGAGGCTAGCGATCCCCATCCTCACGGTAGCAAACTGAGTTGACAAAACTTATTATTTGTGCATCACCAGGTTAGTTCGTCCTATTTCCCTGGGCGATGAATTAGCTTTTCGATCGTCCGTTTGCGGGCTTGTTGGTCTACCCCAATGATACGGATGTACGATTTTTGCCGATCGCGGACGATCGATTCCAATGCCCGCGAGATTTCAGCAGCAGTCCGACCTTCGACCCGACCGCCAGTCTCCCAAGCATTGCTCTTGTAGCGCCGCTCATCGGCAAATTCGGTAAAGATCGCACAACCCTGGGCGACCAGCCGCGAGATCGTCTCGACGACATCGATCGCCAAAACAGTGCTAGTAGGGCTAGCTACAGTGGTATGGCTGCTGCTAGTGCTGGTAGGTTGCGGGGTGTAACTGGTACTCGCTGCTGGGGTAGGAGGATGGGAGTTAGCTTGACCGGGACGGTGGACGATTTTTTCGACCACGCGACGTTTGGCGTGACTATCGACACCAATGACGCGCACATAATCGTTGGGGTTATTGGTAATACAGTTGGCGATCGCCCTGACGATCGCACTCTCGGTTTGGGAGTCGATCCGATCGCAGCTATGCCAGGAACTAGTCTGGAAGCGACGTTTGTCGGCACGTTCGACTGCTAGCTGCAAGCCTTGGGTGAGGAGCTGACGGACGAGCGTACCGATCTCGTCACCCGCACCATTCGTGGGCGCACTCGCTCCATTGCTAGGGACAGCATGGGTCGCGGCTGATGTAGTCACAGCAGTACTTTTACTAGCAGCCGCCGGAATATCACCCGGTCGTTGAATGATGGTTTCCAGCATCCGGCGTTTGGCATGGGTATCGATGCCGATCAGCCGCACGTATTCGCCGCTATGCTCCTGGAGGCAATTTTCCAAACCTTTGAGGATTTCCGCCTCGCGATCGGAGTTAAACGACGCACAACTAGTCCACGAGCTAGTTTGGAAGCGGCGTTTGTCAGCATGTTCGGTGCCGACACTATAGCCTTGAGAGAGAATCCGCCGCACGTTCTCGATGACATCGGGAGCCAGATTGGACTTGTTGTGGCTGGCTTCTTTGATATTTGCAGCGCGAGCGATGCTATACAAGCCCGAACTAGAGAGATCGACAGCCGCTTGGAATGGCGTAATACATTCAATATCGTCGGCACAGCGATAGCCAGACCGCAGTGAGTCATTGATGCTAATGATGTGGGAGGCAAACTTGAGATCGTCTGGCTGGACATCAGAAAGACGATCGGCTTGCTGCTGATTGGTGACAATTGCACCAGATGGGACGTACTTACCAGCCGGAATCTCGACATCTTGAATCAAGGCGTGCATCATCACGACACAACCATCGCCGACTTTGGCATTGAATACCGTCGATCGAAAGCCGATGAAACAATTATCGCCAATGTAAGCGGGGCCGTGAATCAGCGACATGTGGGTCAGTGATGTATTCTCACCCACCCACACCGAGTATTCCTGGCGATCGTCGCCGACAACGCGACCCTGCTCTAGTCCGTGAATGACGACCCCATCTTGAATGTTCGTATTTGCCCCGATGCTAAAGGGTTCGCCCTCATCCGCCCGAATCGAAATCCCGGGCGCGATCATTACATTCGCACCGATGCGGACATCCCCAATGATGTTAGAAAACGCGTGTACGTATGCACTTGGGTGAATATTTGGCTCGATTAGCGTCTTCGACCACGGCGTAGATGGCGATGCCGTTACATTACTCTGGAATACCATAATTTTCTCAAAATTTTCCTTAAATAATTTATGTAGCAATCGCTCAAAATGCCGATCCTTTGCGAGTAATGTCCCAAGTCACCCGATCGATCTCAATTTGGCTACGGTCGGTTAATCGGCAAAAAGTCGCGATCGCCGCCTCATTCCAGCAGCTTTTACTGCCACCAAAGCTAGCGCTCAGCTCGGATCGATTCCGCAAAGCGGAGGCTACGCCAACGCCGTGGCTGTGTAGTACAAATTCTCGGCATCGATTCGGTTAGATGATGTTTATCTCTTAGGTGCTAGTCGAAATTTTACAGCCAAAGAATCAGCGTTTGAGCTAAGATTCGCCCAAACTGGAGCAATTTACAGGTCAGTAAAACCGAAAATAGTGCTAACGATACGATCGATAGTACAGTTTCGGCGATCGATTTGGCAATATAATCCAAAATTATTCTTTACGATAATGGTCATAAGTTAGGCTGATGCCCGCCAGTGGGTTGGTGGCGTTGGCGTAGCCTCCGCTTTGCGGAATCGGGTGGGCGATCCCGGTTCGGCGCGATCGGCTAGTTCTGATAGATAATGGTTGGTAGTGGAAAATTAACAAACACCGATTTAGCTTAACTTAAAAATTCTGTAGTCTAGTGACAACGTGCAATGTGCCCGATTCCGCAAAGCGGAGGCCACACCAACGCGCTACATTTAAAATCATTTTTTAATATTATTCACATTACGGATACTCGATCGCAATTTATGGAACAGATGCTGCTGGATACTGCCTGGTTGATCCCCTGCTATGGTTTATTGGGGGCAATTTTGACGATCCCCTGGATGACGCGACTGGTGCGCCGGACTGGCCCAAGACCAGCAGCCTATTTAAATATTTTGATGACAACGCTAGCCTTTATTCATGGCACGGCGTTATTTCGGTCGGTCTGGAACCACGAACCCTATCACATTGTATTTAATTGGTTGACGGTTGCGGGGCTGGAACTAAATCTCACCTTCGAGATATCGCCCGTCAGCGTCGGCGCGATGGAATCAGTCACGGTATTGAGCCTCCTGGCACAAGTGTTCGCCTTGGGCTATATGGAAAAAGACTGGGCGCTAGCCAGATTTTTCGCGCTGGTGGGCTTTTTTGAAGGTGCGATGAGCGCGGTGGCAATTAGCGATTCGCTGTTGATGAGCTATGGCTTACTCGAATTGCTGACGCTTTCGACTTACTTACTAGTGGGTTTCTGGTACGCGCAACCGTTGGTGGTCAAAGCCGCTAGAGACGCATTCTTAACCAAACGGGCGGGAGATATCCTCTTGTTTGCTGGGGTCATTGCGCTATCTAGCATTGCGGGCAGTTTAGATTTTCAAGATTTGTATGATTGGTGTGAGACAACCGATCTTCCGCCTTGGAGCGCGACGCTGATTGGGTTGGCGCTGATTGCTGGGCCGATCGGCAAATGCGCTCAGTTTCCGCTGCATTTATGGCTGGATGAAGCAATGGAAGGCCCCAATCCCGCGTCGATCTTGCGAAATTCAGTAGTTGTCACGGGTGGTGCTTATATCTTGATTAAAGTGCATCCCATCTTATACCTATCGCCAGTTGTGACGACGACATTAATGGTAATCGGTGCTGTTACCGCGATCGGGGCGACTTTGGTATCGATCGCTCAGATCGACATCAAGCGGACGATTTCGTACTCAACTAGCGCTTATTTGGGGCTGGTATTTATCGCAATTGGGGCGAAATGGATTAGTTTTGCATTTCTGTTGCTGTTCGCTCATGCGATCGCCAAGGCATTGATTTTTATGAGTGTCGGCTGTGTGATTTTAACGACTAACAACCAAGACGTGACCGAGTTTGGGGGATTAGCCAAGAGTATGCCAGCCACGACGAGCGCCTTTGTCGTCGGTTCACTAGCAATGACTGGCGTGTTCCCGTTGGGTGGTTTCTGGGCATTTCAGGAGGGGCTAGAAGTACTGCGCCTGGACTATCCCTGGGCGATCTGGACGATCTTGTTAGTCAATGGCTTGACGGCTTTTAATCTAGCACGAGTATTTGGGCTGGTGTTTTTAGGTAAAACTCAACCTAAAACTAGGCGCGCACCAGAAGTCCCCTGGCCGTTGGCGTTACCGATGGTGTTCTTGACGGTTTTGACCCTAATGGCTCCACTAGCGATGTCCCAACTGTCTTTACTGCCCGATCTAGATCGGATCGACTCGTTTCGATTAGTCTCGATTAGTTTATCGAGCGTATTGGGATTTGTAACTGGTGGCTTGTTGTACTTTAGATCCGATCGCACTCCAGTCAAGCTATCCCTACCTTGGGTGCAAGAGCTATTAACGTATGATTTTTATGTGGAAAAACTTTACGATAATACGGTTGTCTGGTTTGTCTACCATCTTTCCCAATTGACTGCTTGGCTCGATCGATATGTAGTCGATGGTTTCGTCAATTTAGTCGGCTTTGTGACAATTTTTAGTAGTGAAAGTTTGAAATATGGTGCCTCGGGTCAGGTGCAAAGCTACTTCATCACCATTGCCATGGGAGCCGGATTTTTAGGCTTAGCAATCGGTTGGTTATTTTGGTCTCTCTAACACTAGGGAATAGGGAATAGGGATTGCTGTAAGAGGCTAAAACTTATATGGTGGGCAGTGCCCACCCTACTTTAATACTATTCGCTATTCGCTATTCGCTATTCACTATCCCCTATCCCCTATCCCCTAATTCAATGCTAAGTACTTTACTAATAGTGCCCTTAATCGGGGCAATTCTTGTGGCTATTTTGCCCGATCGCACCAGATCGATCGCTTCGGCGATCGCGATCGCAGTTATCGGTTGGACGGTATTGTTATTGACTGAGTTCGACCTGAGTAATCCTGGAATGCAGTTTGTTGAAAATTTCACATGGATCGATACTCTAGGCTTGTCCTATCGACTGGGTATCGATGGGTTGTCATTGCCATTAGTCGCGCTCAATAGTTTATTAACTTGGGTGGCTATTTACAGCAGCGATGAAAAGATCCAACGCCCGCGTCTATATTACAGCCTAATTTTGATCTTGAATGCGGCGGTGAGTGGTGTCTTTTTGGCGCAAGATTTGTTGCTGTTCTTTATTTCCTATGAGTTAGAATTGATTCCCTTATATCTGCTGATTGCGATTTGGGGCGGTCAAAAACGGGCGTATGCAGCTACTAAGTTCTTGATTTATACAGCGCTATCTGGCGCACTGATCTTAGCAGCCTTTTTGGGATTAGCTTGGTTTGGTGGAAGTAACAGTTTTATTTACGATCCCGCACTTTCAGCCGCACTTCCTTTGAGCCAGCAGTTATTATTACTCGGCGCACTGTTGCTGGGATTTGGGATTAAGATGCCCCTATTTCCGTTTCATACTTGGCTCCCTGACGCTCACGTCGAGGCGTCTACCCCGATTTCCGTCTTACTAGCTGGAGTCCTGCTTAAACTCGCCACCTATGGAATCTTGCGCTTCTGCGTTGGGTTATTCCCAGCAGCTTGGCAGGTAGCGGCACCGTGGCTGTCGATCTGGGCGATCGTCAGTGTATTGTACGGGGCATTGATGGCGATCGCGCAGGCGGATATGAAGAAGATGGTGGCTTACAGTTCGGTCAGTCATATGGGTTATATCTTACTAGCGGCAGCGGCAAATACCCCGTTGAGTTTTTCGGCGGCGATGATTCAGATGGTCAGTCACGGGCTGATTTCGGCGACGCTGTTCTTGCTAGTCGGCGTAGTCTACAAGAAGACTAAAACCAGAGATATTAATGTCTTGCAAGGACTGCTAAATCCCGAGCGCGGGATGCCAGTAATCGGCACCTTGATGGTAGTCAGCGTGATGGCTAGTGCGGGAATTCCTGGAATGGTCGGGTTTATCGCTGAATTTCTAATTTTTCGGAGTAGTTTCCCCATTTTCCCTGTCCAAACGCTGTTCTGTATGATCGGGACGGGATTGACGGCTGTTTATTATCTCCTGCTAATCAACAAAGCCTTCTTTGGGCGGCTATCAGCGCCAGTACAAAACCTCGAAGCTGTCACTTGGCGAGAACGCTACCCCGCAATGATCTTAACAGTCGCGATCGTCTTATTTGGACTCCAACCAAGTTGGATCACCCGCTGGAGCGAACCGACAATTGCCGCAACACTACATCAACCACCAGCGATCGTGGCAAGTGTGACAAAATAAAGAGCAACATCCTCAAGCCAAATGAATAATCCTAATTCCTGTCATCGTTTTGCTACTTATATCGATCGATTCTATCAGGGTCAAAGCTTACTACCAGACAATCCCAGTAATGTTAAAGAAGTAGTTGGTATCCTCGATAGTTATGGTTATGTCCTAGACGCTTACCAAGTAAATCTTCAGCATATTGCCGAGCGCGAATTTCTCACAGTATTTCCATTTTTTAAGTATTTTAATAATGGCGTGTCGTCAAAACAATTAACACAGCATTTATGGCACGATCGGATTAATTATGAATATGCCGAGTACTGCATGAAAGTGATGCTCTGGCATGGTGGTGGTAAGCTCGAACAGTACATCGAGTCACCAGAATTTAGAGAACTAATCGAGCCAGCAATTCAAGCCAAAATTAAAGGTCATCCGGTAATTGGACTGCTACATCGATTTTTTCCAGAGTTCTTACCAGAGCAAGTCCGGCAATCTGTTTATTACAATGCCCTCGGTCAGTTTTGGGAAGTAATGGCGGCGATTTTCTTGACATTAGGGAAAGCTTATGAAAAAGGTAAAATCGAGAGCATTCCTGACGTAGTAGATTGGATTAAATCAGGGCTGGTAGCAGCGGCTGCCAATCCGATTACTTATACAGTTAAAATCGACGATCGCGATTATGACATCCTACCCAAGTCGGCAAATCTCACCTTCCTCATGGATGTTGCCGTCCCCTATGTCGAAGCAATCTTCTTTCGCGGTACGCCATTTTTAGGTGTAGTTTCTTACAACGCTCAAGCTCATCAAATCCCGATCGAGCAATCCGAATTTACTTACGGTGCATTATATGCCGACCCGCTCCCGATCGGCGGTGCTGGCATCCCACCAACGTTGTTGATGCAAGATATGCGGCACTATATCCCACCATATCTCCACCAAATGTATCAAGAAACCAAGCGTAAAGAAGACGATTTACTCGTGAAAATTTGCCAAAGTTTTCAAAAGTCGATGTATTGCGTCACCAGCGCGACGATTTTGGGTTTAGCGCCCCACCCGCTAGATACCCAAAATCCTCAAGAACAAGCAACTAACACAGCATATTTTGAAGGCTGGATGGATCGATTATTGACTTCTGAGCTACCAAATATTCAAGGTTAACTCGGTAATGTTGAGTAGGTGAATATGGATTCGATCGAGGTAGATATTGGCTGAAATCTAGATGGTGGGCACTGCCCACCCTACTGGCTCGACACGACTAAAACTGTGGGTAAAGCGATCGTCAAACATATTGCTAGTTGTATTTTTCAGCGTTCTGAATGCCCACAGTTTTAGTCGTGTCGTCCCACTACTTATTTGTTGACTGCGAATCACACAGATTCTCCTAACGGAGACGCTACGCGAACGAACCTTACGCAGGAGAGTTTGAGAGGCGGCTGGGGGTCGGAGCGGTGCGCGCTCCGGAGGTTTCCTCCGAGTTTAGCGCGTCAAGACAGCGACGCGCGCTCTGGAGGTTCCCTCCAGGTATAGCGCGTCAAGACAACCCCCAGATCCGGGTTCTGTCCACAACAATACAATCCGCATCCCACAAATTCGCTCTATTGTGCCGACACGCTTGCTACTAGCCGTTAAACATTGAAGCCACCATCACAAAGTTCTAGATTTCTAGGCTCACTCAAAATTCACTACTAGTCAGAATCACCCTCCTATGTAATAATGGGAGTTTTGGGTTAAGTATCAAGCACTAAGGAAATATATGTCCCGATATCGCGGACCGAGACTGAGAATTACACGTCGTTTAGGCTCCCTACCGGGTTTAACCCGCA
>NZ_JANLWO010000194.1:0-5540 GCF_031364565.1 Chamaesiphon sp. OTE_20_metabat_361 | reverse complement strand
AATTGCGGCTCATCCGCAGTGCGGTATAGAGGGTCATCGTCAGACCGGATTGCAGCCACCAAGGCGGTAAATATTGAGGATTCAATGGCTTAATGGCAGGATGAAAGATGTTATTTAATTTTAAGCTTCAAAGTTGGGTGTTGTCCAAAGGGACGATTCTCCATTCGCGCAAAGCGCAGGCTACGCCAACGCGCAGCGTTCCGCTCCGAAAGGAGCGGGCTTTCCGCCAACGCCGCAAATTATCAGTTACTGCCGTCAAAGATCGTTGACAATGTCCCAAAGATCGGGACGATCTGAGGGCATAATAAGTATACACATCTGACCTAAAGCGATCGCGATCGCCTCAATTGTCGATCGACATCACATAGCTATGGATAAACTGGAGCGCGATCCACACATCGCAGCAGTCATCTTCGATCTCGATGGCGTCATCACTAATACGGTCTACTTTCATTATCTCTCATGGCAACAATTAGCCGATGAAGAGGGCATTCCTTTCGATAAATATACCCACGATGAGGGAATGCTCGGACTCAATCGGGAAGATGCGCTACATTACCTTTTGGGCGCTCGCCATCGCCACTTAAGTTCGCTGCAACAGCAACAACTATTAAATCGCAAGAATGATTATTATCTCCAACTAATCGACAAACTCAATCGCGAACATCTCCTGCCAGGAATTGAGAATTTATTAGCAGAGTTACACGCTGCCCAGATTAAAATTGCCCTAGGATCTTCGAGTAAGAACGCCGAATTGGTATTAAAAAGGTTGGGAATTAGATCTTTATTTGATTTTATTGCCGATGGTAATAGCGTGCCAAATCTCAAACCTGCACCCGATGTCTTTCTGTATGCCGCATCCTCGATCTCCGTCACACCCGATCGATGTTTGGTGATTGAGGATGCGCCTGCGGGGGTAGCAGCGGGTTTAGCTGCGAATATGTGGGTATTGGGTGTCGGGCCTGCCGTACGACTGGCTCACGCGCATCTGGTTTTACCAACCCTACAGGGCATTAAGTGGCAGGATATTGTGGAGAAGGTTGCTTACTGTCACGCCCGATCGAGTGATTTTGACACATCGATCGATAATGATTAGAGTTACTTTGGAAGATAATATCTAGCTGTCTCTTAAGTACTATTCACTATCCACTATCCACTATTCACTAAAACACTAGTAACTTTGTTTTGATGCAAGATGTAAGTCTCTTGCTATTTCTGAGGTGGAGAAATATTAATTAATGGTAATGCTCCATTTCCACCCATCACTGTCGGAAACTTACCATCCCATTTTTCGATCGCTTGTTTTTCTAGTAATTCTTTATTTAAACTCTGTCTGAGTAGCTTTTGAGCTTCGGCGGTTCCTTTAGCTCGATTGACTTCTGCTTGAGCTTGTCTAGAAGCTTTTAATGCTTCATATTCGGCTTTTTTCGCATCTTGTTCGGCAATTTGTTTTTGCTCGATGGACTTAGTGAATTCTGGCGAAAATCCAATATTGATGAGTGAGACATCATCGACTTGGATGCCGTATTTTGCCAGTCTAGGCTTGAGACTGCGTTCGATCTCGTCCTTCAGGCTACTGCGTTGTTTGAGGATTTCTTCAGCGGTTCGCTGAGGAGTTGCCGCTTTGAGAACTTCCGAAATTGCGGGAGTTACTATTATTTCTCTGACTTGGCGATCGTCGCCTATTTGCTGATATACTCGGTTAACTTTATTTGGCTCGATATGCCAATTTACAGATGTCATCACATCTAGAGTTTGCAAGTCTTTGGTACCGACCTTAACGGCAACATCGACTTTTTTGACCTTGACACTTATTTTCTTGATATTGGTGTAGATTGGTAGGACTGGATGAAACCCTTCATTTAAGATTTGGTCTTGGACTTCTCCGAGGTGCATGATGACGCCCCTTTCGCCAGGATTGACGATCGTAAAAGGTTTAAATAAGATTGCTGCTAAGAGCAGAACTATTCCCCCACTCAGGTATAGATAAAATGACGATCCAAGTCTGATACTCATTGTTGACTTTCCGTAATCGATCTTGACTTACTCTACTCATTGGGAGTGGGCAATGAGATTATGCAGATCGCCCGAGATTTTAGTCTGGATTATCGATCGCAGCCATTTGCATCGATCGACGCTGATGTTGAATCTTAGCTTTTAATCGCTCTGATAAATAATGTTCTCTATTGGGATAAACTGGTAATCTGCGCTGTAATTCATAGCCAGCATTAGCAAGTAACGCACTCAAGTTTGCTAGCTGTAAATGATGGTAGTCGGGATTGACTTCATCTTTAGGAACTATCCCGCCTAAATCTTTTGCACCCGCAGCTAAACAAGCTAGTAATAGATCGGGATTTGGAATTAAATTTGGTGGAATTTGGATCGTAATATCCGCAGGCAATATCTGTCTTGCTAACTGAATTACTCTGGGCAATTTAAGGATGTCAAAACCTAATCCAGCCAAACTTTCCTGGCTGCCTGGACTATATGGTTGCAATATTACTTCCTGAATATGTCCCCAGCGGACATGAATATCGGAGATCGCTTGTAAACTAATTTGCCAGTCAGTTTCAGCTTCACCGATGCCCAATAACAACCCCGTTGTAAATGGAATCTGTAATTCACCCGCCCAATTAAGTTGTTCGAGTCTGATTGCAGGCAATTTACTCGGTGCATGACGATGAACTCCTTGGAGTAAAGCTGGATCTAGCGACTCTAACATTAAGCCCATCGATACATTTACTGATGCTAAACGTGCCATCTCGTCATAGCTTAAAGGGCCAGCGTTAGTATGTGGTAAAAAGCCCATATTTAGAGCTAAGTTGCCAATCTCATAAATGCGATCGAGCCAAGCTGGACGACGTGCAGATTGAGGATGAATTTCGCCACTCAAGATCAAGATTTCACAAATATTTTCACCCTGAAGATCGGTGAGAATCTGGGTGGCTCGATCGATTTTCATCCATGTATCTGCGCCAGGATCGACCCGAAAGTTGCAATAGCTACACCGATTGAAACATTCATAAGTCGGTACGATCGTATATGCTGGACTATAAGTAATAACTTTTATCATTTAGACCCACTATCCCCTATTCCCTATCCCCTCCCTACTCCATAGCGAACGCGATTGTATTCCTCAACCAGTCTACCTTCAGCTACAGACTTTTGCTCTTGGACTAACAGATTGCCAAACTCTACTAGACGGGCGAGGGTAAAATATGGTTTGGGAAAAGTTGGCTTAATCCCGCTTGCCGGATTGACTACTTCCATCGCGACTCTTTCTAATCCTACTTGTCCGATAAATTCTCTAATTTGCTCGTCATAGATCCGCGCGCGCATCGCTGCAAAAAAATCAACTGCTTGCTCGGCAAATCGATCGACCAAACTAACTATTTCCCGACCAGAAATATTATCTGGCGCAAAAATTCCACTCACAATCCCCACTTTATCCTCATGCGTCGGTACCCAGTAGAACTTCTCCATTCGTCCGTCGCGCACCAGTGGCGCATACAGTGTCGATAGATCGTTTCCAGTTAAAATAATCGGAATTCGCGGTAAAGGAGTCGAATCGTAACTACCAGGTAGCTGGACATTGGTGGGATTATCGGCGATATTCATCAGCGTGGCATTCACGAGCTGGGTATTGACCGTATACTGCGTACCCTGGTCGAATCTCCCCGCCCCAGCATCGATATCATTGATAACCAACACCGCCATCCGCCCGCGCACCTTAATAATTTCCGCCGCCTCCCGATACCGCAACCGAATCAATCGCGCTGAATCCCCCGCATCGGGACTCTCCAACTCTCCCGCCGAAATATGGATTGCTTCGACCTTCATCCGATCGAATACCAATTCACACTGAAAAGTTTTTCCCTCGCCTTTACGCCCATGTACGCCCAAAATTAGCGGTACTTTGACACCAGGCAGATCGAGATAATTTTTGGTGATATGGACGGCTAGTTTGTCGAGGAAAGCTGGAGCGATGTAGTAATCCATGGAGGAGGTGGGAGATGGGATGTGGGAGATGGGAGTGGGTGAACCCCTGATTTCATATTGCTCAGAGGCTGTTTGAAAAGTATAGATCGAATCTCCCCAACCCCCTTAAAACCCAATTATCAATTATCAATTACTTGTACTGAGCGTAGTCGAAGTATCAATTATCAATTAATTTAAGGATCGATCGAGCGAGTGCAATCAGAAAGTATCTGCAATAAATCGCGGTTAGTATAAGGTTTCGCGAGAAAGTATTGGCACCCAAACCGTTTTGCTTGAGCTACGGCTTCGATCGAATTGATGCCGCTCATGGCGATGATGGGGAGATGGGGATTGAGTTGATGGATCGCAGCTACGGTAGTGAGTCCGTTCATCACTGGCATCATCATATCGATTAACACACTGTCGATCGTGTCGCGGTGCTGGGCATAAATAGCGATCGCTTCAGCCCCATCATTAGCAGTTAGAACTCGGTAATTATATGTCTCCAGAGTGGTTTTGATTAGCTCGACGATCGCTTTTTCATCATCTACGACTAAGATCGACTGTTGCTGACCGCAGGGTAGTTGGGCTTCATCCTGGCGGGGCTGACTGGGTATATTGCTCGCAGGTAAATAGACATGAAATTGGGTACCCCGATTTACCTGAGTTTGAACATCCAAAAAGCCACCGTGACCTTTGATAATGCCGAGTACCGCTGATAAACCCAAACCAGTTCCTTTACCGATCTCTTTGGTAGTAAAGAACGGATCGAAAATCCGATCGAGGAGTTGGGGCGCAATTCCAGTTCCGGTATCGGTAATAGTCACCTCTACATAATTTCCTTCTTTAGCATCTAGATGGGTGCGGACGAAGGCTTTGTCGATCGAGCGATTGGCAGCTTCGATGCTGAGGGTACCACCTTGGGGCATGGCATCACGGGCATTGACGCACAGATTCATCAGTACCTGATGGAGTTGAGTCATGTCCCCCGATACCGTCCACAGATTAGCTGGAATATCTCGCTCGATCTCGATCGATTTGGGCAGGGTTTGTTCGACGAGCTTTTGAATGTCTATGAGCAGGTGACTGGGTTGGATCGATACGTGTTTGCCTTCGATGCCTTGGGCAAAGGATAAAATTTGGCTAATTAAATCTGCCCCTCGGCGAGCACTAGATTCCAGGATTTTGAGGAGATTTTGGGTACGATCGTCGATATCTGGCAATCTCAGCGGTAATAATTGCGCGACTGATACAATCGGTGTCAGGACATTATTTAAGTCATGAGCGATGCCACTAGCCAAGGTGCCGAGACTTTCTAAGCGTTGCGCTCTAAAGAATTGAGCTTCGAGTTGTTTTTTTTCGGTAATATCCATGTGGATGCCGATGGTGCGGGTGGGATGTCCATCTCGGTCGAGAAACATACTACTTTTGACCTCAATCCAGCGAATATTAGTATCTGGATCGACGATCCGAAACTCTAAATCCAATCCCTGCGGTAGTTGTAGTGATTCTCTTTCGGGTATGTTACTTGCGTCGAGGGAATTATGTGGCGAATAATCGCC
>NZ_JANLWO010000193.1:0-4125 GCF_031364565.1 Chamaesiphon sp. OTE_20_metabat_361 | reverse complement strand
CCCCAGATTCCCTCCCACAGACCGCTTGAAGCATCATAGAATTCTTTAATTTCTTGGTACAGTTGGGTACTCATTTACAAAATCTCGGCTGATAGTCTGCTCGTACATTCTAACGAAGACCATCTAGTTACAGATGTTAAAATTAAATAGTAGTGAGCATATTTTCCAATCATGGCAGCCCTCACCCTCAATCTCAACTCGATCTCCAATCTCAGCCGCAGTCAATTTCGGCAGATTGCCATCGACAATCCAGACATGAAGCTGGAAAGAAACAAAGCAGGAAATCTAATTATTATGGCTCCCACAGGCGGTGAAACTGGTAGCTTTAACTTTGACTTGAGTGGACAGCTATACCTATGGAATCTTAATAACCAAGCAGGTAAGGCTTTTGATTCATCCACTGGCTTTGAACTACCAGCAGGCGGAGATCGATCGCCTGATGTAGCTTGGATTACCCTGGATAAGTGGGAAGCTTTGACTCCGGAAGAACGACGGGGCTTTTTGCCGCTTTGTCCTGATTTTGCCGTCGAATTGATGTCGAGATCGGATTCTTGGGTGCAGACGCAGCGGCTCGCGCCCGTCGGGTTCCCCGACGCGAAAAGCGAGACAAGACAAACGAAGATGGTGGAATATATGGAAAGCGGTTGTCGATTGGGTTGGCTGCTAGATCCCAAGGGCAAACGCGCTGCTATTTATCGGATGGGAAAACCACCAGAACTCTTGACTGCGCCTGAGTCGCTATCGGGTGAAGATGTATTACCAGGATTCGTCCTCGATGCGAGATTTTTGTGGAGCTAGCTAAAATTTAAGTCGATCGATCTCTATTAAAAGTGGCGATAGTCGGGGAATAATATTGATATCAAACGTCATACCTAAAGGTTGGATCGATGGCTACACCCACTCTGACTATATCCGGCAAAGTATTGGGCAAAAGCCAAAATCTATTTACGAGCTGGCAAATGTCTCTATCAGAGCAGCCGCTGACATTAGCAGAATTACTCGCCCAAATCGTGCGATCGGAAGTTGGAGCGTTTCAAACTAGACAAGCCGATCGCAGAACGACCAAAGTATTGGGAATAATTGATATTGAAGCTGGAGTTGCGATCGGTAAAATCAGTAGTGGTGATAGCGATCTCGAACAGGTGGTGGATGTGGAGATGGCGATCGACAATGCCCTGCAAGCCTTTCAGGATGGGTTTTATCTGGTATTTATCGACGACAAGCAGCAGGAGGACTTGACAGCGACGGTGGCTCTTACCGATCGTTCTGAACTTTTGTTTCTCCGTCTTACGCCGTTAGTTGGTGGGTGATAGCGAACTGGTGCTTAGTCTGCAACCGCCCTCGATTGAAATCGGGGCTAGTGTTACAAAGTCCGCCTACGCGGACTAAATCTAAATTGAATATCCTAGTCCGCGTAGGCGGACTTCGCATCATCAGCGGCGGTTTCAACCGCTGAGGTCATAATTTACGCCACCATAACTTTATGCTCAACCCCGAAATCGCCCAAGCTCGCCTAAAAGAATACCAGCTCGCCAACTGGCAAACCGATCGCATCAATAAACTAATCAAACTACCCGCTAAACTCAGATCGATCGGGTGTGGTATTTTCGGTGATGATGATACTGGCAAACCGATTAAACGTGATGATTCGGCTACCGCGATCGAGCAGAATATCAAAGGCCTGGGCGAATTAAATCCTGTCGATCGACTCAAAATATTTACCATTCTCTTCCCCCAATTTGCGCCCACAGTCGAAGCCACTTGGCAAAGCTTCCCCAATTGGACGTATCAAATCGGCTACAGCCGTCGCTCTTTCCGCGCACCCACCGCCGATGCTTATCTTCAAAAACGCGGCTGGTGGTTTCAACGCCTGTTAGCTGTGGTTAAGGGCTACGATGTCGATCTACCCTGGCTGGCTAGCTGGTGTGCCTACTTGGGCTATAACGGCGACATTCTGGGCTATCTATTCGCAGTAGCCATTGACGCTGGCGACGAACTAGGGCAAGAGGTATTCGATATTCTCATCGCGTCAGCCAAGGGCGAACATGAAATCGGCGCGATGGGAAGACATGTGACTCGATCGCTCCTCCTCGCAAATCGTCCAGAAGGCTGGGAATTTGTCGAAAAGCTTCTAGTTGCCGCCCAGCGGCAAGAAGGGCTGCGCCAGACGATTTTGGAGTGCGTAGATGAAGCACATCCGATCGCGTATCAGCGGATGTTGAAGCTGATTTTGGACGAAAATCTGATTCGATTTGCGGCGACTTTACGAGCGGTGGATGTCTGGTTTGGGTTCGATTTGGATGTCTTGCAGGAGAAACCAGCACGGGCAATTGTCGCGCAAGTTTTAGAGTTTCTCACCGATGCCAATCAGCAACAAGCGGCTCTCGCCAGCGATGACGCACAGACGGTATATTTGGCTCTATGGTCGATCGCGTTTACCGATGCAATGCAAGCGATCGAATCTGCCAAAATCCTCCTCCAGCATCCCGAAGCCAGCCATCGGTTAGTAGCGATTCATTGTCTCAAGCAACTGGATCTACAGCCAGCCCGATTGGTAATATTAAGTGCGATCGCAGATCCCGACGATCGAGTAGCATGGCTAGCGTTAAACTCTTATCCCAGTCAAGAATTATTAAAAGCTGCGCCAGATACATTCGATCGCATCGTTGCTATTTTCCCCCGTTGGGCGGTCAAATCCAAGCAACTAACCCCGCTAGTTTGGGAGTGGATGAAACTGACTGTTTTTCAAGAGGTTGTCGTCCAAGTTTTACATCGATGGTTGGGCGATCGATCGCCCAAATTGATGATTCCCTATCTAGCCGCTGCTGAATCTTATCAACGGGCAACCATCGCCAGATCTCTTGCGAAGATTCAGCCGTGGGATGCGGAAATTCGCGATACATTATTTAACCTTACTAGTGATGCTAGTAGTTACGTGCGACGATGTGTTGTAGCAATACTCACAGAATGCCAGCTCGACAGATCTGAAGCCGCACATTTAATCGGTTTACTCACTCGTAAATCTAGCGATCTACGTCAATGGATTCTGAGTTCGTTACTCAAGCAATCGGATGGAGACGCGATCGATTCTGCGCGATTATTATTAGCAGCTAAAGATAAGTTACAGAGACAAGCAGGATTAGAATTAGTAGCGGAATTGGTAAAGAGAAATCGGCTAGTAGATGAGTGTCAATCGATCGCGCAAACCTATCGAACCATGCGGGGCGATAAAATCACTACCACCGAAACTCAACTATTAGAGCGGATTTTTGCGATCGAGTCTCAACCTGCAACCTTACGGGATGCGTTGGGGTTAGTCAATCTTGCCGATTTGTATGTACCCGAACCAGTAACTTGCACCAATCCTGTCGAACTAAATACGGCTGCGGCGAGAAGTACTTTACTTGCGATCGATGAATTGATCCACCAGCATCGTCAAACACCAATTCAAACAACAAATTATCAGGGTGGATTCGAGGAAGAATTACTGGGAAATTCAAAGTGGAAATTTCCTTGGTTTCAGAACGATCTATCTCCAGCCGAAAATTTGGCGCGGTTGCCTCTAGCTGATGTTTGGGAAAACTGGTATCAAAGTAATCGATCGAAAGATGCAGATGGTTTAGAACTAACTCGGGCAATTGCGCCCCGTTATTATGCAAATAGCGATCGATCGGGAAAACTAGCAGAAAAAGGCTACTTAGATTATCCCACTTCTCATTATTATAGATTACGCACCGCCTTCGATAAATCTTTCGAGGGAATTAAGTTAGAGTTACGCTATCCAGAGTTAGTTTCTCGCATTATTTACTGGTTACTTTATTTACATCCCAATCCTCAACAAGTTAAGTTTCCTTTAAATTTGCTAGCACATGTTTTAGCAACACTTGCAGATCCACTCGAATTGGAAAGAGCGCTCGCGATCGATTCTCAAGCTCAACAAATCGATACCTGGGATTTAGAAAATTTCGTTGCTGGTGTTAAGAGTTTTGCACAACCAAACGGGGCAGTATCTGACGAATATTTTCGGCGGTGGTGGCAAATGATTAATTGGATCGATGGGACTATTTGGCACCGTCTGATTCGCTACGGTAGAGCGGTAAGTCTAACAGATGTGGCGATCGCTCA
>NZ_JANLWO010000173.1:0-1585 GCF_031364565.1 Chamaesiphon sp. OTE_20_metabat_361 | reverse complement strand
CCACTGACAACATCGGGGAGGTTAAAAGCTGGCGCACTTACGCCTAAAGGTAGCATTGTCGATGCAGTTCGTACCATAATTAAATAAGTTGAAAGTTGAAAGTTGAAAGCGAAAAGTGCGGTCTTGGGGTTTCCCCTGTCTTGTCGTTTTCTTATTCGGGGGGAACCCCCGAATAAAAACGCCGCAAGTGAAGCACCTTTTCAAGACAGCGGATGCGCCATACGTAGGGTTCCCCGAGGGTTTAGCGCACCAAGCAGCGAGACAAGACAAACCTCCGCGTGATTGCATCCGCTGTCTTGACCCAAACACATGCGGAGGGAACCTCCGCGTGATTTGGGTCGCTTTTTAAGGGGGTTGGGGGATTTAGCTCTCAAAACGAAGTCTAATAGACTATTTAAAAGCGCCCCGACTGATAATAGTCGGGGCGCTAGAACTTTCAGATCCAACTAATCTATAGTTCCTCAGATGGGTTTGATTGACCGATGATTGGTGCTAGGAAAGCCACCAAAACGCCGATCGCAAATCCCGCACAATTGCGGAATAAAGGTACCCATTCCGATGTCCGGGTAATGACAGGGGCGACGCCGAAGGCGATGAAGAGAATCCCCCATAAAGGTGAAAAAATTAGCGCCCACTGCCAAGCAAAACCTTCGCCTTCTTTGCGATATTGTCCGGCGAAACCACAAATAACCCCACCTAAAATCGAGCTAGTTAGAGTGAGAATCCATTGTTCTTTTGGTAAACCGGGGACGACATTACAACCACCTCTGACTAGGCAGGTTTTTACTGCTTCTAAGGAGTCTGTAACGGCGCTGTCCTCACCATTTTCGCGGACGTAGTACATATTCCCAAATCGGGTTTGCAACTCGATCCAGAAGGTTCTAGGCATCAGTTTGTAGACATCATCGCCGACGCGGAAATTTAGCGTATTCCCGCCCCGCGAATCTGAGACAACCAGGACACTTTTCTCATCTAGTCCCCAATATTTACTTACCGCCCGTCCGGGGGTACGATCGTACTGAGTCAATATTCGCAGTTTCCAGCCAGTTTCGGCTTCAAATTTGTCGATCTCTTTGACTAAATTCTCCTCTTGGATAGGGGTGAAAGTTTTCGCCAGATCGATGATGGGGGTTTGGTAAGTCGGTAAGAGTTCGGGATTGTCAACCGCTTGCGCGGACGGGGCGATCGACCACACGGATATACTTAAGACGATGGCTATTGCCGATCCGAGCAGGCGACGTAAGATCATTTTCGATGAAGGCATTTTCTACTAAACTCATTAAATCGATCGGCATTCACTAATTGCTAACTTGGCAACTACTCTTACCGCCGAAAATTATTCTATTATTAATTTACTTTACAATACTTTACGATGAAATGGGACGCCCGATCGGTCTCGATCGGCAGTCATTCCAATCTGATGAACTACCAGCCCTTACTTCGCTGAAGGGCTGGTTTCTGCATCCAGTCCTATAAGGGTTGATTTTTGACGCTTCAACTGACCTAGTTGCTTCATACTTCCCGCCGTCTTACGACTACGGGTGCCTGAAGTAGAGCTAGAGCCATCTGCATCTACGAAGCTAGT
>NZ_JANLWO010000160.1:0-5698 GCF_031364565.1 Chamaesiphon sp. OTE_20_metabat_361 | reverse complement strand
CACTATTGACAATGACTTCGCCAGTTGCTGTTTCAGCAGCCAAAACCAGGGAGCTATTCCAACTAGCTGCCATTGCTTGGGGCACGATCCCAACGAAACAAGTCAAGCAGAGACTAAAGGCAACGAGCAGACGGGCAAACCGTTTCATAAAGTTTATTTTTCCTAACACAGCATCTTAATTCTCCATCATTTTACCTTAATCGGGGATCTGGATGGGAGTGGATAGTGGATAGTGGATAGTGAATAGTGAATAGACTACAGTTCCTAACATACCTAGAGAGTACATAGGGTAGGGAGTGGATCGTGGATCGTGAGAAAAAGTAGCAAGCATCCTTTTCTCCTTTACCCTGAAACCTCTAGATTTAACCCTCCACTATCCACTATCCCCTATTCCCTCTTCCAACTCACCTTCGGCAAGATCTGCGATCGATCGACGCGATGTTGGTATTTGACGGCAAAATTGAGGAGGGAGTCTAGGAGTGAATCGGACAGGAAATGTGGTTGGAGTCCAAGATTGAGGAGATTGGTATTTTTGGGGTTAAAGTAGTGAGACTCGGCTTCGATCCGGGGATTGTCGATCGTGTCGATATTGACATCCAATCCCAGCGTAATCCCGGCTTGCTTGACTTTCAGCGCCAGGTCGTTGATGCTAAATAGCTCGGTAAACTGGTTGAAAACGCGAAATTCGCCTGGTTTGGCGGGAGTGAGGATCGCGAGTTCGACGCATCTAACGGTATCGCGGATATCTAGGAAGGCGCGAGTTTGTCCGCCTTTACCATACACCGTCAGCGGATGTCCGATCGCCGCTTGAATGCAGAAGCGATTGAGCGCCGTACCATAGATGCCATCATAGTCGAGTCGGTTGATCAGCAGCTCGTCCATTCCCGTCTCTTCCGTCAGCACGCCATATACCACGCCTTGATTGAGATCCGTTGCGCGCAAACCCCAGACTTTACAGGCAAACTGGATATTGTGACTGTCGTGAACCTTGCTCAGGTGGTAAAAACTTCCCGGCTGCTTGGGATAGGGTAAGGTATCGGTGCGCCCGTTATGCTCGATCGTGATATATCCTTCTTCAATATCGATATTCGGCGTCCCATATTCGCCCATCGTCCCTAATTTCACCAGATGACAATCGGGGAAATCATCCCGCAAGGCATATAACAGGTTGAGATTGCCGACTACGTTATTTACCTGCGTCAGCACCGCATGTTCCCTGTCGATCATCGAAAAGGGAGCCGAACGCTGTTCGCCAAAATGGACTACCGCTCCCGGCTGAAATTTCTGCAAGGACTTTTGCAAGAAATCATAATTATTGATATCACCAATAAATAACTCGATCGTTTTACCCGTCAATTCTTGCCAGCGCCCAATCCGCTGATGGATCGTAGAGATCGGTGTAAGTGTCTCCACGCCTAATTCTAAATCCCAATGTCGCCTGACCAAACTATCCAAAATCCCGACATCATACCCCCGGCTGGACAGATACAGCGCAGTTGCCCAACCACAATAACCATCACCGCCAATCACCAGGACTTTCATAAATACAAAAGTAGAGTTATTAATTTTATGAGCGAGTATTCGCCCAATGTATCAGGACAAGGGCAGACAAGTAAACCGCGATCGCCAAAAATTAAGGTTTTGAGCTAGTTCTGTCAGTTGGGAGTTGACAATAATATGATGTGGTGCATATGTTTTCTGCTGGTAGTTAGTTCGTTAGGATAGTAAATAACATCACAGTTTGCCAAATCTGCTCGACTCGTTGGCGTAGCCTCTCTGCAAGAGAATCGAGTCGAGCTAGCACGCTCAGTCTGGAGGACACTACCAGAGTTAATTAGCTAGATTCGATCGAGATAAATTGGGCTAATCGCAATCCACACAAAATCTAATTATGTACGAAAAAAATACGATCGCCTCACCAGGAAAGAAGATCGATCTTCAAAATTACGATCCTGGCGACACGGGTGATTTTCATAATAAAGAGTCCGCTCAAACCAAATTGGCAGCGAATATTGTCGAATTAGCTGAGTATCAAAATATCCTTTATGCTCAAAATAAATTTGCGGTATTAATTATTTTCCAGGCGATGGATGCCGCTGGCAAAGATAGTACGATTAAGCATGTGATGTCGGGGATTAATCCCCAGGGTTGTCAAGTATATAGTTTTAAGGCTCCTTCACAAGAAGAATTAGACCATGATTACTTGTGGCGCGATCGTAAATGTTTGCCTGAGCGGGGACGGATTGGGATCTTCAATCGATCGTACTATGAGGAAACTCTCATCGTCCGCATTCATCCCGAACTATTGCACAAACAGAATTTACCACAGCTAGATCTCAAGAAGATTTGGCAACAAAGATTTCAAGAAATCAATGACTTTGAACGGTATTTAACCAATAATGGTGTGGTCATCATCAAGTTTTTTCTACATGTCTCCAAAGCCGAGCAGAAAAAAAGATTTCTAGAGCGCATTCAAGAACCCCAAAAACACTGGAAATTTAGTGCCGACGACATCAAAGGACGCGATCGCTGGGATGATTATCAAGCAGCTTATACCGACATCTTCAACAATACCAGTACCAAAGCCGCGCCCTGGTATATCATTCCTGCCGATCGCAAGTGGTTTACACGGCTGGCTGTAGCTGATATCATCTGTAGTCGTCTCAAAGAGTTAGATCTAGCGTATCCACAGATAAGCGACGAACAAAAAGCCAAATTAGCAGACGCGAAAAAAATGCTCGATCGAGAGGAGTAGCGGATAGTGGATAGTAGATAGTGGATAGTTAAGACTTTTTCCTACTTCGTCTGCACTATTTATAACCTTTACTATTCACTATCCACTATTCACTAATTCATGAAAATTGCTGACTTACGCAAAAACTATACACAGGCTGGATTATCAGAATCAGATGCCCTGGCGAACCCTTACGAGCAATTTCAATTGTGGTTCGAGCAAGCTCTGGCTGCTAATCTATTAGAACCCAATGCGATGACAGTGGCGACAGTAACGGCTGAGGGCAAACCTTCCGCGCGGATCGTGTTGCTCAAGGCTGTAGACGATCGCGGATTTGTATTTTATACCAATTACAATAGTCAAAAAGGAGTCGAACTCCAGCACTGTCCTTATGCTGCGCTAGTATTCCTCTGGGGCGATTTGGAGCGACAAGTGCGGATTGAAGGTAAAATAGAATTCGTCTCAGAATCCGAAGCTACCAGCTATTTTCACAGTCGTCCACCCAGCAGTCAATTAGGTGCTTGGGCTTCCGAGCAAAGTGCAATTGTTAGCGATCGATCGATCCTCGAACAGCGATTGCAACAGCTAGAATCAGAATATCTCGATCGCGAAATTCCCAAACCCCCACACTGGGGAGGCGTGCGGGTAATTCCCCAAGAAATTGAATTTTGGCAAGGTCGTCCCAGTCGCCTCCACGACAGGTTACGCTATCAATTAGTCGCAGGCAAGTGGCAAATCGATAGACTCGCACCCTAATTAATCTCTAACTCATTGGTTGTTCCAAATATTCAAGTCCGTTACAATAGCTGAAACCTATGTGGTGGGCACTGCCCACCCTACATAACTGGGAGACTGGGGGAGTGGGTAAATTTCGATCGCCTTTTACCTCTTACCTTTTACCTCTTACCTTTTACCTCTTACCTCTTACTCCCTATTCCCTATCCCCTATCCCCTAAATTATGACTGCTACCCTCAAACTTACAGATCGTCTCGTCAGCCAAATGGTAAATGGCTTACTTGCCATCAAACCGCTGGCTAAATTAGCCAAACATCAAGCGCGGGAATTGATTATCAAACGGGCTGAGGCAATCGGCGTGGCGTGGCGGGATGATGTGAAGTTTTTGCGCTCGCGAGGCGGTGCAGAGGCATTGTCGCCGCAGTGGGAGGCAGATTTAGCCCAGATTACCAACCCCAAGCTCCAGTATCCCGAGTATTATCTCACCTCCTTTCATGCTTACGATCGGGGGAATATGAGTTGGGATGCGGCGATGGAAGTCGAAGTTGCTGCTTATTCGGTTCATGCCAAGATTTTTGCTGAAACTGGCAAAACTGGCGATACGCAACTCCGCCAAAGTTATCACGATCTAGTCGTGCAAGCTTTCCCGACGCCACCGCAAGCAATTCTCGATATCGGTTGTAGTGTGGGGATGAGTACGTTTGCGATCCAGTCAGTTTATCCTGATGCCCAGTTGACGGGTGTGGATCTGTCGCCTTACTTTTTAGCAGTGGCGAATTACCGCACCCAGCAGAAACAAGTCGCCCCGATTGAGTGGGTACATGCTGCGGGAGAACATACGGGCTTACCCGCTCATAGTTACGATTTGGTATCACTATTTTTGATCTGTCATGAGTTACCACAGACAGCTACCCGCGAGATTTTTCAAGAAGCCAAACGCTTGCTCAAACCGGGCGGACAAATTGCGATTATGGATATGAATCCTGAGTCGGATATTTATGCTCAGATGGCACCCTATATCTTGACACTGCTCAAAAGTACCGAGCCATATCTCGATCGCTATTTTACGCTCGACATCTCCCAAGCCCTAATCGATGCTGGTTTTGAGACTCCCACGATTACACCCAACACGCCGCGCCATCGGACTGTAATTGCCCGCGCTCGATAAGAGCGCGTAATTTAATATTAAGAAAATCGGGTAGGATAAATTTTATACCCGATTTTTTATCGACTTAAGTTACGATCGCTGCAACGATCGCTGGCAATTAAGTTAGCAGGTAGAGTAATTGTCGCTCGTAATATTTAAGTTTGACGACTAATATTTAGCGATCGTTAAATACTGGCTTTGAGATTGGCGGGCGGGTTTGCAGGCACCGTCCAAAAGTAAATTGTGCTGGTTTGACCGTCAGCCTTGACTTGCTCGGTACGATCGGGCTTCCAGTCGCCCATATCGAAAGCATGAGAAACAATGCGGGTACCAGGTTTGAGTTGGCTCAATAACTGCGGTCGGAGTTTGACATTTAATTCGGGCAAGAGATACAGCGTTACTACTGTGGCATCGCTAAACTTGCTTTGAAAGAGATCTTGATTGAGAAAGCGCACCCGATCGGTCACACCTGCTGTTTTAGCATTATTATTAGCTTCTTTAATCCGTTGGGGATTAATATCGATGCCTGTGGCGCGAATCCCAAATTTGCGAGCGGCGGTAATCGGAATCCGTCCATCTCCGCTCCCTAAGTCGTATAGCACATCCTTACTGTTGACTTTGGCGATCGCGAGCATTCGATCGACCACTGCTTGTGGGGTGGGAACATACACGACATCAGGCGATCGTAATACTGGAGCCTGCGCGACTCCTGATGCTGATGGTATCTCAGTAGTTGGTTGAGTATTCATCGCGTTAGGGCTTGTGCTACAGCCAACGCTGATGAAGCTCAGACCGATTAGTGTCAAAAATGTGATTCGATTCGATCGGCTCCGATGGAGCAAATGTTGTAGTGATATCATAATTTTCTTTCGATCTTAACTAGTGGTTAATCTGAATCGACTGGTAATGTTCTGATGGAATTCGCGCCATGAGGCTTACATCTTGCTTCCAGTGTTAAGGCACCCTGATTTACTAACTTCAGCTTTAGCAGCGATTAGTTGTGCCGTAGATTCTTGTAGTCCGATCGCAGCCGAACTGTGTTGTAATTGGGCTAGCTTGTAAGCAGCTACAGCTAGATCTG
>NZ_JANLWO010000150.1:0-4507 GCF_031364565.1 Chamaesiphon sp. OTE_20_metabat_361 | reverse complement strand
AGTTACGACAAAATCATTTCATTGACTTTAGATCGAATTATATAACATTAAAGCAAATTTAGATCGTTTTTATAGAATTAATTTTTATCAATAACTGAATTGGTTTTGGCACAAGACGGGGGTATATATACCCCCGTCTTTTAAAATTAAAAAACTACGTTAGGCAATGTTTTCAACACATCTAAAAATAAGAGATGTTTTTTGGTCAAAAAACATCTCTTTATAAGCTAGCAAAAAAACATCAATTTTTAGAAGATTTTATGAGTGGTATTTTGTCTGCATAAAATATGCGAAAAATAATGACACAAATTTGACACCACAAAATTGCGTTTGAATTGTCGTTAAAATCCGTTGTTTATTTGAGCCTTCCTTCCCGTTCGAGTTTTTCTTGGGCGGCTTGCAATAGCCACGCTCTGCGGCTAGTTTTGGTCAGTCTTCTAGCGGCATCGATCGCCTGACATAGATCGGGGGCAATCACCATTTGAAATTTGAGATCCTTTTCAACGATCGGCGCAACTTCATCTGGTGGCGGAGGACTCCCAGCATTAATTACCCGATTGAGTAAATCTCCCTCGTCAGGTTTGACTGGTGCTTTTTGGCTGGCTGGCTTTTTAATGGTCATTTAGTATTTTTTAAATCCTTATTTGATACAATTTTAGTACTAAAACTGTATTTAAATGGTTTTGACTGACAATTACTCAACAGCCAGAATCCCTCAACTAGATCGCCTTATAATCTGGGGGACTCGCTCGATTAACAACTGCTCGAATGCCTATTGAAATTCGATACTGTGAAAAACCCGTTTGAGAATCACCACAAACTGACAGGAGCCGTAGTAGAGCAACTAGGCATGAGGATCGATCGGTGGATTCATAAGCTGCATTTAGTACTATTTTAATCCTTTTTAGAGATTAAATGAGTACTAAAACAGTATTGATATAGTTCTTCTAATTCCTTAACTGCTTTAGGGTCGCGAGGCTTACTTTCGATCGCGCTCAACCCTTGAGTGTGAGCATTTGGAAATGCCTTGCGATCGCCCACACGCGGAGCGATTAATTCGATCCCAGGCGTATCGGCAATCATTTGCATGGCATCTTGATTGTCAGTGCCCCCCGCATCCGCCCGATTTAAAAAAGCCCAAGCAACCAGATCGGGATTAACGGTACGGACTTCCTCCAATAATTCCGCCACCTTATCTAAAGTCCAGATATCGGGGCCGCGAGGAGGCAATGGCAGCAACACTAAATTAGCGATCGTCAGAGCTGCCCGTTGGGTAGTAGTATCCCGACCCCCGACATCAATCAGTACATCTTGGTAATGAGCGGATAATTTGAGAACTTCATCTCTAGCTGCTCGACCTCTGAGTTGGATACAGGTGAGGTTTGAATTCTGCTCCGAGAGATTTTCACTTCGGGTCGCCGCCCATAAAGTGGTTGTCTCTTGTTCGTCCCCATCGACGAGTAGAACGTTATATTCTGTGGCGCGACGAGCGGCTAAATTAGCCGCGATCGTACTTTTGCCCGCCCCGCCTTTGATGCCACCAATGACAATAATCATCGTACTTTTATAGTTTAGGGTAGGTTCTAATTCTATACTTTTTTAGTACTAAAATTATACAGATATTGCATAAAGGCACAATCTGATGACTCAGCCCAAAATTAATCTCACTCAACTCAAACAATACCTGAAGGATCGTTCTCAGGCGGAATTAATTGCCGACATTGCCGAACTGGTGAAGAGATTTCCGGCGGTGAAAGATTATTATCAACGTATTGCAATAGTCTATCGATATTTAATGTGATAGCTGTATGCCGATCGGATTTACCACTCATTCCACTTGGTTGAAGATGTTATAGTTTATCTATACTATAATACGATCGAGTATTTTGGAAAAGTAGATTAGGAGCAACCTTTATGTCAAATCACTCTGGCAGTTATATGTTGAATCAGGTAATTGAAATTCTCGATCGACATGAAATGTTTTCAGGAATAGAAACGACCACAGCTCAGACAGCGATTAAAGAAATTATCGAAATGGCAACAAATAAGTATGACTGTAACCAAGGGGAGATTTTAGAAGGGTACGCCCAGCAATTCAATCTCTGCTACTCCTGTCTAGCCGATGATGCCAATTTGGACGATGGACTATGTGCGACATGTCTGAGGGGCTGGGACGAAACCGATTGAATCATGTCTCAGAATCAATTCTGAATTGTTGGTGCGATCGCATGGGTCTAGCTCTTAACTGAGTACTGTTTTAATACTAAAAGAGTATTTAGATAGTTCTGTAGGCTGCTTCTTTTGGTGTAGTAGTGGAAGCGATCGGTTGTCATAATTAGTCTGATGATGCTCTTGAATCGAGGTTGAGTTGCAATTGTTCGAGTTCGCGGCGCAGTTCGGCTTCGGTGGGGAGGTGAAGTTGATAGCGACTAGCAAAGATTTTATCTTGCTGTTCGGCTCCTAGAGTGTATTTAACAACTGCATCATTTTTATCAGAACAGAGAATCAAACCGAGAGTGGGATTGTCACCCTCGGTACAGCGTTCGCGGTCGTAGTAATTTACATATAGTTGAATCTGTCCGAGGTCGCCGTGGGTGAGTTTACCAACTTTGAGATCGATGAGGATATAGCACTTGAGGATGGTGTGATAAAAAACCAGATCGATGTAAAAGTGGTCGCCATCTAGCGTAATTCGTTCTTGACGTTTGACGAAGGCGAATCCTTTACCCAGTTCTAATAAGAAGGTTTGAAGGTTTTCGATGAGGGCGGTTTCTAGATCTGACTCGACTAAACGCGGCGATTCTGGTAGTCCCAGGAATTCGATGACAAAGGGATCTTTGAACACATCGGCGGATGTTTGAATCATCTGTCCCTGAGTTGCCAGTTGCATCAATCCTTGTTTATCGGTACTTTTAGCCAGTCGTTCAAAGAGTAAGCTATTAATTTGACGCTCCAGCTCTCTGGATGACCAGTTGGTTTTGAGCGTTTCGATTTCGTAGAATGCCCGCGCATCAAGGTTCTCGACTCGCATCAGCGTTCGATAGTGCGTCCAAGAGAGGTTGGGATGGAGTCGTCCAGGTTGCCAGTTGGGGTTAGGCTTACTCAATCCTATTAGTTCGGATTGGCTACTCACTGCGTAGCCTATTTCTGCTTCAGTTAGCAGTTGGGGAAAGGCTAGATAAAATTGCCGAATGAATTTGAGATTGGAATAAGAGTAACCCTTACCAAAGTCTTGTTTGAGCTTTTGAGCTAAATTCTTGAGTAAGTTTTCGCCATAGTCAGCGCGGTGTTGTCCCTGCTGTTCCTCTTCGACAATCGCTCGTCCAATCAGCCAATTCGATAGGACTTGGGCGGTATTGACGGTGCGGACTATGCTAGTACGGGCAGATTCGAGGATATCGCGAATCCGATCGTAAAACACATCGGGTGGAGTTGGTTGGATTTCGCTCATAAGTTGACAGGGACAGTAATGTGATATTTGGGATCTAATCGCCCACCACTGACGATCGATCGATTGCCCACGCCCAGATCGATCGCCTCAACATCCAACCGCTCGAACCAAGAATGCTGGTGTTGCTCTGCTAAATATAAGAACAGCCGCCGTACCTTAATCGAGTTACAAGCAGCGAGTAAGGACTGTAGCAATCGCGGACGCAAAGTGACTAAGCCTTCCATTAACAACCAAGCTTCCTCAACCGATTGGCTATGAGGTACTAAATACAACATTTCTAAACTGGCACGTTCTGGAGTCGAAATTTTCACCTCTAAGTCTCTAAATCGCCACTCGGTTAAACCGATCGAGGGCGATCGCTCGAACAAATTGGTCGTTACATACTTAATCTGCCATGCCTGGGCTTGTTGTCGCAACCAATGAGGTAATTTCACCCCTGTCGCGCCAAATAACATCACCGATTGTCGTTCTAAGGGGAGAAAATGACCGTAACCAGCTAATTCTAGAGCTGTCTTTGCGCCTGGATGGATGTCTAGCCCCAATTGATGTTGTACCGCCCACAGTGCGCCGCTCCAATCGTAAGTATCGCCAACTTTGACGAAGGCACCTCTACCGAGCGAACGGAGCCAATTGCTTTGACAGTAGCCCGCGATCGCACTGGGCGAAAAGCCCTGGCTGGATAACCAAGTAGAAGTGTAGACTGCCCCCGATCGCCAATTGACGAGTAAATTATTTAGTTTTGTGCTTTTTAAAGTACCCATGCTATATAAAATAGCATGAAATTAAATTAAGCGAACAGGTCGATCGATAGTTGGCAGACAAATCGCCGTCCCGAAGCTTGCGCGTCGCTCTGCGGCGATCGTCGTTAGACGACGCGCAAGCTTCGGATCGTCCCAGTGCTTGATAAATTGCCATCCTTCCGACAAAATAGTAATAATGTTCTATCGGACGATCGGTAATCCACGCCATGAAAAGTAAACACATCCCGATGTCAGTCGAAGAGTTTAGATTGATGGAACATCCTTTCGGTTGGAAGGCTGAATATTTTTCAGGCGA
>NZ_JANLWO010000090.1:0-1862 GCF_031364565.1 Chamaesiphon sp. OTE_20_metabat_361 | reverse complement strand
GTAAATACTGGGACATTTTTGGATACTAACCGTGAAGATTTGCTCGGATTGATTACCGATCCTAATGACACGGTGCAGCACTGTAAGTGGTGGGATGTAGACTGGTCTTGCCCGATCGTATTCGAGCCAAAAGCCGAGCGTAAACCCATTAAACCCCCGATCGTTAAGAGTTCGCAGTTGAGTTGATATCGATATTCATGAAGAGCGAGCAGAGCAAGCATATCTCGATCTGAGCCGAGGGCAGGCGAAACGGATGGGAGATCTCAGTATTGGTGGTACGTCTTGGGAATTGCCAGATAAGACGATACTCGATATTATCACTAGCGATCGACGATGGGTAAAAACTGCACTACTTTACCCACGAGTCGGTGCAGATGGTCAACCAGTCATCAGTCTACCTTATCTAGTCCTGATGAAACTTGAAGCTAGTCGGACAACTGATATCAGTGATATTAGTAGAATGTTGGGGCAAGCTAACGATCTGGAGTTGGATGAAGTTAGAAGGACGATTGAACTATACGATCCTCATAGCCTAGAAGATTTGGAAAGTTTAATTCAGTTGGGGAAAATTGAAATGTCATAATCCTAGATCGGTAAGGAGAGAGTAAGGCGGTTAAGGACAAACTGAACATTAGAATACACCCGCTATCTGTAGATTAAACATATTGTAGTTAACGAAGAATTGCGAGGCATGATGCTAGATTACCATCTTCCGAGATATCTACCTTCGGCTGACGAACTACTAGACTCAGATGAAACACCAGTGGATAACGAACTCCAAGAGCTAATTCCGGCGTTGCTCAAATCCATCTTGCTGATGCTGTGGGAACAGCGACAGGATTGGTTGTTTGCAATCGATATGGGGATTTATGCCAGTCCAGAGTTGCCACCAATCGTCCCGGATGCCTTTCTGAGCTTGGGTGTAGACCGATGCTATGACGAAGAACTCAGACCTAGCTATGTGCTGTGGGATGAGGAAATAGTACCAAGTTTCGTACTAGAAGTAGTTTCCCCTCGATATCGGGAGGAGTATACTACCAAGCTAAAAGTATACGAACAGATGGGGGTGCTGTATTACGCGATTTATTCCTCAAAACGCAAGCGTAAACCCAGATTGGAGATCTATAGATTAGTCGAGGGTGCTTATCGACTGATGGAGACAATTCCAGTCTGGATGCCAGAAATTGGTTTAGGAATTGGATCCGAGCGTGGCAATTATGGCGGGGTAACTAGAGAGTGGTTGTATTGGTATGACGAGCATGGTAAGCGTTATGCTACTCCTAACGAACGGATTCAACAGGAAGTCGATCGATCGACCAAATTAGCAGCTAAGTTACGAGAGTTGGGAATCGATCCTGACGAATAAAGGATGCAGGTTGCGATTAGGCGGGGACTGTGTTGAGGTATCGATCGACTGTTTCTTTGCCACTACCAATAAATCTAACTTGTCCGCGTTCGAGCCAAATTGCTTTGTCACATGAAGTACTAATAAAGTCTAGATCGTGAGAAACAACTAAGACGGTGGTGTCACCATTGAGAAACTTGTCGATTCGATGCTGACATTTGTTTTTAAAACTTTGATCGCCGACAGATAAAACTTCATCGAGAATCAAAATATCTGGCTGGACATCAGTCGCGATCGCAAATCCCAGTCTAGCCACCATCCCTGAAGATAAGCCTTTGACTGGTACTAATTCATAATCATTTAACTCAGCAAAGTCCAAAATCATTGACGTTCGTTCTTGCATTTCTCGCTTAGAAAAGCCGATTTAAACGCCGTACATAATAATATTATCGCAAACGGAGATATTTGCATCGAAGCCTGCACCTAGTTCGATCAGAGGTGCAATATTACCTTTGAC
>NZ_JANLWO010000080.1:0-3772 GCF_031364565.1 Chamaesiphon sp. OTE_20_metabat_361 | reverse complement strand
GTTACAGACGGTTTATTGTTCATTTTGATGGCACCGTCAGCCACGAATATAGCAGTCGATACAAGCCCTGCTAGTACCACGACTCTGAGGATGACTCTGTTAATAATTGCGTCGATTTCTTTATTGTTGTTAGCCATTTTCTTTTACTCGATTGTGTGCTATCTATATTTCCATGTAGTTGTGATATAAATCAGAACACTCTTGTGAATATCTATGAAAGAGTCAAATCGCACCATTAGATCGGCTCAACGTCTTAGTAGTTATGCCAATCTTAATACTCTTACCCGCTACGATGATAATCGGATAAAGTATCAGGCTTCAGAATGTTTGTGTTGGGTTTATTTGGTTATAGATTGACTCCTTAGCCTATTCCACATACCTTTGATTCGATCGATTGTCCATTCGATCGTCTTCTGTATCTTTAATTGCAATCTCAGCCTCTCATTCTCTTTCACCAGTCCAGCAATGCGATCGTTTAAACACTGAATCTCGCCCCGCAATTGAATATTCTTACGCTCCAGATATTGGGCTTCTGGGCTTAACTTACTCAGTTCTAATTCTTGCTCTTTCATTAGTTTTTCCTGGTTGGTTATTTATTTTTGATACATTTGTTATATGCTTCGATTTGTCCAGACTTCATTTTTTCTACACAATTAACAGTTTCCTGTCTTGAGCGTTCGATACGCTCATTTTGGGCTGCTAGTTCTTCGGCTGGTAGAGTTGAAACTGCTGTAGTATTTTCTGGTTCAGGCTTGTCAATGGTCGTTTGTGGTACGTTAGCATTGACATTCGTTGGAGTAGGTTCTTTTTTTGCGGTTACTTTTGCATCTTGAGCAATATTATCTGTTAAGTCACTACTAGATTTTGTTGACTTACAGGCTTCTTGGTATTCATTTTGAGCGACGGCAAGACGATCTGCTGCTGACTTTGATTTAGCATACACCTCATCTGCTGCACTATTTATCTGAGATCCACGAAGTCTATCACCATATTTATTTGTTGTTTGTTGAGTTAATTCCTCACCTAATTTTGCATATTTTGTTTGTTCATTTTCAAAATTACTCCGAGCTGATTCACAAGTTTTAGGAACGCACGAAGTCAAGAAAATACTTGAGGGGAAAAGAAGTCCAATTAGTAATATCTTATTTACTTGACTTTGCATCTTGTCGTGAACTAAGCCCAAATAGCTACACCCCTATATCCACGTAGTTAGATCGAGTATCAGGACACTTTTGGAAATTTTGTGTTTATCTGGTTACATTTTTATTATCTGACGTGGTAATAGAAATTAGACGGTTAAGCTGGCAATCGAAAGGGATTCTCAGATTTGAGTGCCCCTGAGCGATCTTCCAGAATTAAGGGTGCTATTTGGGAGAGTTTTCAAGATCTAGACTGGTTTCCCTCTCTAAATCACAACAACTCGATCGGGTGGCTGTTAAATTTGGAATATCAAACCAACCGGACAAAACAATGAAACTACTAACTGCCTTTGCTGCAACTGTTTTAACACTGTCGATCGCAAACACTGCTATTGCTAGTGATATTTCCAAGATCCCCGATTCTTATATCGTTTCGGCACCATTAAACGCAAAAAAAACTGGACGACTTACTGCCGAAAAAGTAGCGGCATTTAACGAAAAAGTTGAAACCCACAATGCAATTGCACGAGTCAAGACTCTTGTGCAAGAGGTGAAAAGCTCGATGGTGGTAATAGCTATCAAAACATGCCTAGCATCAGGTCACGATGGTGAATCTGTTTATCAGTGTCCAAAATATCTAGAAGCTAAACGGGAATATGATGCCGCAAGTAAAGATCGAGGGGAACATCTGGATAGTAGCTTACTAGATCTTAAAAATTTCCTAGAAGCTACGGACAATTAATACACCCGTTCCCCAGGTTTAACCTTCTGATTAAACAGATTAAATCGGGAAAATTCAAGCCGCTACATCCAAGTCGAGTTTCAATTGATGTTTATTACCGATCGACGGCTTGGGTTCCTCAATGCTATGCTGGGGTTTGGCTCGATCGCATTCACTAACTGAAGATCGTCGAACTCGATCCAACTTGTCACCCGCCCAATGCTAGCTGATATCGCTTACCTTCATAGTTCCACCGCAACCTCAGTGCGGTACCTTTCTTATCAGTCCAAACGTTAGTACTCATTTGCTGGGGGGTCTAGCTGGGGGGGTCTATGAACCATCCAAACCAGCCGTAACAGCACACTAATTCAGCTTGTCTACCTACTGGTAGACACAAAAATTCGGCTGTTAGGACATGATTTGTTTCCTAAAAGCCTTACCAGCAATACTTTTACCAACCGATGGAGACAAGGAGGCTCGAACTCCTGACCCCTACAATGCCATTGTAGTGCTCTACCAACTGAGCTATGACCCCATAATACTTATTAATTTACTCGATCGCGTTTGTGCTTGTCAAGGGGAAGGTTTTAGGTTTTAGGTTTTAGGCTTTAGGTGAGGAGTATGGAGATCGCCAGATGTAAGTATTTGAGCCGAACATCTGGCAATCGTCAGACCTAAAGCCTAAATCTAGGCTGGAAAAATCCGCAAGCGGCGATTGGGTTCTTCGCCAAAGCTGGCTGATTTAAGCCGATAGTGTTCGATCAGTTCGTGTTGCATTTTGCGGACATAACTCGATCGCGGTAACAATTCGACGGGTTGACCGTTGGGGATGACGATTTGCTCGACAGCTAATCGGGCTTCTTCTAGGGCTTCAACTTCATCATCGCTGCCATTCTGGGCAAATAGCCGCATGTCGTCGGCTTCGGGGATGCCCGGATCGTCCATGTGCAACATGCGTCGTAAGGTGCGGGTGATTTGGGGAATGGTGCCCGATTTGACGCTGTAGATCGGGACTTGGCGGACTTTGCTAATTTGGCGCAGTTTGGCGTGATTTTTGATGTGCGTCCGCAGGGCGAGGACGGCATCGGCACTACCCATGTCTTTGGTTAGTATGACAGGGAGATTTAACACTTCGATCACCTGTTCCAATTCGTCGCGACCGATGCCGTAGGGATAGACGTGGAGGGGTAATTCTTCGCCATTTGCGCCGACTGGTGTCCCGGCTGAGTGCATGATGGCTTCATCGTCATCCCAGTTGCGATCGAGGAGTTGAGCGAAGCCCAGATCGGCCTCTAGGGTCGCCTGTGAGGCGTTGGTAGCTAGGGTAGCTGGCATGGGTGCCATCCGACCGCTCGACCGCCAGCCTCGGGGCGTTTGGGGCACGTTTGGCGGCGGCATCAGACCATTTTTCAAGACCTCTGGGATTTCGCGGACGATCGAGACTTTACCTGTTTCGTCAACGGTGCGAATTTGGGGTGTCGGCTGGCGGTTGCGGAGCAGGGTATCGACCATTTCGGCGACGCTATCGTGAACGACCCAGCGGTGGCGTTCGTGCATTTCGACGGCGATTTCAAAGGTGGGCGGGGCTTTACGTTCGAGGACGGTTTTTTGGGATGCGCGGCGACGGGCTTCATCGTCGCCGAGGGTGACTGCTTGAATTCCGCCGATGAGGTCGGAGAGGGTGGGGTTTTTGAGCAGGTTTTCGAGGCGATTGCCGTGGGCAGTCCCGACTAATTGGACACCGCGTTCGGCAATAGTCCGGGCGGCGAGGGCTTCGAGTTCGGTACCGATTTCATCGATGACGATCACTTCGGGCATGTGGTTTTCGACGGCTTCGATCATCACTTGGTGCTGAAGTTCGGGGCGAGCGACTTGCATTCGTCTGGCTCTCCCGATGGCGGAGTGGGGAATG
>NZ_JANLWO010000071.1:0-8282 GCF_031364565.1 Chamaesiphon sp. OTE_20_metabat_361 | reverse complement strand
GACATCGCGAAATGTTGACCTTGACCGAGTGGCCCTGCTGGAGCGAGAATACCAGGGATAAAGCCCGACAAGTGCCCGATTAGCCCATCTTTTTCGCGGAACTTATCGCGTAATTGTTGCACCGTACTGATGCCCATCGCTTCAAGCGACTTGTCGAGAAACATCGCACTATAAAATCCTGGTGCATGATGTCCGACTTCCGTGAGAATATTCTTATGTCCCAGCATCACCAGTGAAGCGTAGACTTCAGCCTGACTCGCAAATCCACCCGGATGTCCCGAAGCCTTACTCGCACAAATTTGGAGCGTCAGATAGCGCAGTGCGTCGGCATAGAGCAAGGTTTGAAAAGCAGCGGCGGGATTGTTGGCATCAGCGATGCTCGTTTGTCCAGATGCGATCGCGGGTGTTTTACCATAGGTATCGAAGCCTGGTAACTGTTCCCCAAAATATTGAATCCCTTCGGCAAATGCTGGAGTGCGAGCAGCAGTAGTCATAAATATAGTCGCCTTAGAATAGTAGATATGCGATCGATGCTACCAGCTATTCTGGATCAGTGGCGCATTTTTGGATCGATCTGAATGACGATTACCTAACGGTAGGCTACGCCAACGATCGATATGTGCTTAGTTATGTGAAAAAATCAAGTGGTTGGATTGAGGAAAGCAGGTGAACTGGAAGCCAATGATGTCAAAATCTGAAGCGGAGGAATATACTAGAGATAGCTACTACCAAGGGCAAGATTTTTATCATGGGACTAGCCGCAGGAATGCGGAAAGCATTACCTCAAAGGGAATCATTCTCGATTCCAATCTTGTCAACAGTTACGGAAATGGCTTCTATCTAGCTTTTAATAGGTACGATGCAATGCAATATGCAGATGCATCAGAACCCAGACTTTTGACAGTCATGGTACGGTCGAACAACCCTAAAATATTTCAGAGCAGCATTGAATTTTTGAGGTTTCAGGATCGCGCACAAATTCCTTATGATGATGAGCAAGCAAAAGCAATAACTATACTTTTAATAGAGCGAGGTTTTGACTCCATTGAGATTCGTGGGCTTGGAACTTTGGTAATTATCTTTGAGAAAGAACAAGTAGTCACACACCAATTGGAGCAACTATGAATCAGCACAAAATAGGATGTCCAATCTGCAAGCACTACAGCTTTGATGGTACTTGTCCCGCTTTTCCAGATCGCATTCCAATGATGTTTCTGTCGGGAGAGCGCGGACATATAGAACCGATCGAAGGTCAGCAAAATAATATTGTGTTTGAATGGATTTCGCCAGAAGAACAGCAGCAAAGAGTGAAGGAAATTCTTGAGAAAGCAGACGAAGATTCTTTAAGTGAGCAGATTCCTTCACCAGAAAGGGCTTGTATTTAATTTCATATGGATTAACTCCGCCGATCTTTACGATCGATGCTACCAGCTATTCTGGGTCAGTGGCGGATTTTTGGCTCGATCGAGTAATTGCGCCACGATCGAACAAAATAATAATTATGACTTTCATTACTTAAAAATAATGGCAGACCAAGAACTGTTGAACCGAATTACTACTAATCCTAAAGTTATGACAGGTAAGCCAGTCATCAGAGGAACGCGCTTGACTGTTGAATATATTTTAAATCTGCTCGCTCACGATACAACTGTAACAGAAATCTTGACAGAATATGAAGGCTTAGTAGAAGCTGATATCAAAGCCTGTCTCTTGTTTGCGTCTGGCTAAAACTAGTTAGATTTGCACGATCGCGCTCATAGAGCAGAGTAAGCAATACAAGCCAGAATATCTTCCGTTTCGAGTTGAGGATATTCTTCGAGAATCTCCGTTATCGTCTCACCGCTAGCCAAAAAATCGAGGATGAGCGATACCCACATTCGATGTCCCTTAATGCAGGGTTTACCAACGCAGATATTATGATTTACCGAGATCCGTGATAAAAGTTGCGAACTACTCATGATGCGATCGATAGTATTTTTTGACTGCTACAAGATTAATTAATCGATCGAGCGACAATATTCTTTGACCCAATTATGAATCAAGGCATTTACTTGAGTGGGAATTTCATCGTGGGGACAGTGCCCAGCATCGAGATAATATGTCTGCAACTGGGGATAATATTCCTGAAACTTCTCATTGCGCTGACGTGCGTCGATCCACGGATCGCCCTCACCCCAGAGCATCAGCAGCGGACAGCGCATTTTGCCGAGTAAGACATCGACCTTTTCGCCTTGCTGATTGGTAAATACCGAAGCGAATACTTGCGGCGCACCTCGATCGCATGAAGGACGATAAATTTCATCAACTAGTTGGTCTGTGACGGCACTTTGGTCTATATAGACCTTCTTGAGTGTATTACGAATAAATGCCTTGCGCTGTACGAATTTATACAGCAGTGAATTCCCGATCGGGTGCCGCAAAAAGCCCGTCAGGAGTTGACTTACCGCCTTCTGGAAGAGATTTGGTTCCTTGGGATGAGTGCTACTAGTAAACGGGCCAGCACTATTGATTAAAATTGTGCCAGCAACTAGATCGGGATGCTCGGCGGCAACACATAATGCGGTGTAACCCCCGAGTGAATTGCCTGCGATGACAACAGGTTGACCGATAACTTCGGTGATAAAGTCATGAATTTGGGTACGCCACAAATCCGCACTATACGTCCAACTTGGCTTCGCCGCCCGTCCGAAACCTAACAGATCGATCGCCCACACCTGAAATTCTTGACTCAATTCGGAAATATTTTTGCGCCAATGATCGGTCGATGCGCCAAATCCATGAATCAGTAGCAGCGGCGGTCGGTGAGCGCTGGATGCTCCTGCCATGACATAATAAATTTGCTCTCCTCGCCACTGCCAAAATTGACCGGGAATCGGTTGGGTGGAAATTAGCGGTGTAGTTGTTGTCATGGGTGCGATTAACTGTGGAGGATGATGGCGCTGCTTCTCTTAGTTTAGACATTTCAGCTAGCTCCAGCAAATCCCCTGCTGATTGCGGCATAATGGATAAAGTTGTCTATTTTTAGTAAAAGAGGGAGTGAAAACGTGTCTGTTGAGACCATAGAGAAGCGTTCTACATCTCGTAAGCTCGCGCCTAATTACCGCGTGCTGCTTCACAACGATGATTTTAATAGCATGGAACATGTAGTTCAAGTATTGGTAACTACGATTCCTAATATGTCTGAAACTAGTGCAATTAGCGTCATGATGGAAGCACATCAAAATGAAATGGCACTGGTAATCGTCTGCAATCAAGAACATGCAGAACACTATTGTGATGTCCTCAAAAGTCACGGTTTGACTAGTACGATCGAGCCAGCAGAATAGTTCTATTAATTCTTGCTAATATTGAAGTTAGCGATCGAGCGTGACTAAATTTATGGCAAGTCACTGTCGATCGCCAATTTTGCGTAGTAATATTTATGACCGCGACCGATTACCATCGAGATGGCGATCGCGAGTCTAATAAACTCGACCCCGCCATTGTTTTGGTTGTTGAAAAGCCGATAGAAAGATCCTTAAAACTGCCACTGGATCGGCAAGCGGCGACAGCCAGAAGGATAGCGAAGCCCATGAAAACCCTTCCCGAGCATAGGAAGGATAAATCGCTAGTAATAGGGCAAATCGAACGATAACTAAAAATAAGTTTAGACCGATCGCCAGTTGCCATGTCAGGAACGAATTTTCCCATCCCCCAAGACTCCAAAAAGCGATCGTCAGCGGAATTGGTAAACCCTGCACCAAAACGAGTAACGCCAAATCGCTCCATAGCTGCGGCTTAGTCGTCGCATCCTTGAGATCCAAAGAGCGTCCCCATTCGCGCCATGTTTCCGCCATCCCCGCATACATCCGCACCCGAATTACCTTGGCTCCATCCAAAAAGCCAACTTTAAATCCTTGCTTGGCGGCATTTCGCGCCAAAGTCACATCATCGCAAAAAGAACCCGCCGCGCTAGTATAACCGCCCAATTGTTCTAATACTGTTCGCCGTGCTAAAAAGCACTGCCCATTTGCCATTACTCGATCGGGCGATTGCGCTCGCACTCCAGACGAATCGAACCGATACAGCAAAGTCATCAAGAGCGCAGGTTGCAGCCACCACTCCCCCGCATCCTCAAGGATAAACTGCGGCGATAGTGAAACTAAATCGTAACCCTCCTCGATCGCCGCCGCCACCAAACTATTTACCAGTCCCGGTTGAGGTTGAGTATCCGCATCCACACCCAAAATCCACTCACTCTCAGCCGAACTACTTAAAAATCCCCAATGTAACGCCCACGGACGACCCACCCAACCCGCAGGTAACGGATCGTCAGTCATCAACTTGAAGCGAGAGTCGGCGCTAGCAGCCTCTTTAACCAGCTCCCGCGTCCCATCTTGAGAATTGCTATCGACGATGAGGATTTCCTCAACTACAGCGCCTTGCTGACTCAATCCATGCAAACAGGGCGCAATGCGATCGACCTCATTTAGCGTCGGTACGACCACACTCACACTCCCAGCTCGATCTGGCGTCGCAAGCTGTGGCAGCAACGGCGGACGACGTACCGCCCCTTTTACCAATCGCGACAGGAGAATCAAACTAGCCGCACCCTGACACGATAACAATCCTAGTGCCACCGCACCCAAGATATCCCCACCTAATAAATTCACCCAAGCCACCTTTACTGCTATCGATCCTACCGAAGCTCAATAATACCAAATCTTGCATCAAAACAAAGTTACTAGCGATTCGCGCTCGTCGGGTTTCCCGACGGTTTAGCGAATCAAGACAGTGTTTTAGTGGATAGTGGATAGTGGATGGCGAAAAGTGGGTTTAGATTGCTGCTTCCGATGTTTATTAAGTAAATCTATCGTAAGATTTAACAATTTAATTGGCTTGTTGTCATGGCTTGAGTCGCAGCGCGATCGATAACAATCGCAAAGATCACCCCCGATCGGGCGAAATAATGATATTTTTTAGAAGTAAGTAAGGTAATTTTTCAGAAATCGTTTTTGTGCAGTTGAATCGGTATATTTGACGATTCGGAAGACCTACCGCTTTTGATAGAGTAGCGATCGGATGACTGTTAAACTTCAAAGCATGGTGCGCTAGAATCATTAATTTCAAAATTTATGACCCAAACCAAAACACCCAATCTTACACCAACACCGTCGCTACCCACAGGTACTGTTGCCGCAACAGAGTTACGTCCTTGGGGTTCTTTTACGATTTTAGAAGAAGGTAGAGGGCACAAGATCAAACGAATCGAGGTCAAGCCCGGACATCGCCTCAGCCTTCAGATGCACTACCATCGTAGCGAACACTGGATCGTCGTTTGTGGCACGGCAATGGTAACTTGCGACGATAAAGAGGAAATTTTACACAGCAATCAATCTACTTACGTTCCGGCTTGCACCAAGCATCGACTAGAAAATCCCGGCGTGATTCCCTTGGTAATCATCGAAGTCCAAAATGGCGAGTACTTGGGTGAAGATGATATCGTTCGGTTTGAAGATGACTATGCGAGAAATAACGGCTAGCAACTAGTCGATCTTGCCATTCCCGATCGCGGCTACACTCGATCGGGAAGCCCCAAAGAGCGTACAATCGAACATAAATTCAGATTGGATCGATCGTGATTGAGATTAGCAAGGCAGCAATCGCCGAAATTAAACGAATGCAAATGGCGCGCAATCTAGTTGAAACTAACTTGCGCGTCGGTTTTACAAATGGTGGGTGTGAAAATTTTTACTACACGATCGATTTCACAGACTCGATCCTAGAGCAAGAGCGAGTTTGCCATGTCGATGGTATTTCGGTAGTAATCGATCGTCACCACCTGGCATATTTAGACAATCTTAAGTTAGATTATGCCGAGGATCTCATGGGTGGAGGTTTCCGGTTTGAAAATCCCCTAGCAACCAATGTCTGTGGCTGTGGTAACTCATTTGCGATCGCTCATGTCGAGTCGGAACGCTGGCAATTACCAACTTAGGCTTTAGATTTTAGACTTTAGGCGTTAGGGGATAGGGGATAGGGGATAGTTCACCAAGAAACATAAGGTAACTTTGCTGCGGTGACTTTGGTTCGATCGAGATTTGCGACTAATTGTCCGCAGGCATCCCAGGTGCCATTGGTTAATTGTTGGCGGGAACCCTCCCCGATCGAGACTGGGGCAGAAAACTCACCACACTGTACCTGTAACGCGTTCAGATCGACGGTAACTGCGCTCTTGGGGTGTGTCCGCAAAATCTCTTGCAGACGGGTTGTAGTGGCAGCATTGGCGGTGAGACAGGGAATACCCATCGCGACGCAGTTACCAAAGAAGATTTCGGAGAAGCTTTCGCCGATAACTAATTTAATACCCCATTTAGCTAAGGCTTGAGGTGCATGTTCGCGACTAGAACCGCAACCGAAGTTGCTATTGACGACTAAAATATTTGCACCTTGAAATTGGGGTAAATCGAATGGGTGAGCGCCTTTGAGCTGGATTCGATCGTCTTCAAATACACTTGCGCCTAAACCGTCAAAAGTGACGCAGCGCAGGAATCTAGCGGGGATAATGCGATCGGTATCGATGTCATTACCTGTCAGGGGGATGGCGGTACCGGAGATAGTGGAGATTTTGCTATTCATGGTTTAGAGATTAGAGAGTATTAGATGTCTTAATATATCTAGGGTTTGGCTCCCTCCCCTTTATAAGGGGAGGAGTAAGAGATTAGTGCAATCTGAAATCTACTGAACGATCGCTTCAGCTTCAATTTCGACTAAAATATCGGGGGAAATCAGACGGCTGACTTCTACCATTGCAGTCGTAGGGCGGATTTCGCTGAAGAATTCACCGTGGGCTTTGCCGATGAGTTCCCATTCTTCGATGTTAGTACAGTAGATGCGGGTGCGAACTACGTCTGAGAGGCTGGCTCCAGCTTGGTGGAGGGCGGATTCGATATTGAGGATGATTTGTTTGGTTTGGGCGTAGACATCGCCGATACCGACGAGTTCGCCTGCTGCGTTGGAGGCGGTGGTACCAGAGACATGGATGGTGTTACCGATTTTGACGGCGCGGGAATAACCGATGATGGGTTCCCATTTGGAGCCAGTGGAAATATTTTGACGTTTTGACACTACTCTTTTCTCATATTTAGCTTAGTTATTATCCCTGAAATTGACTCATCAGCCATTGCCCGAATTGAGATTGGTCTGCTTCTTTGCTACGATTTAATGCTTCTGCGATCGTGGCGATCGATAAGTTCGGAAATACCAGAGAACGATCGATTCTGCGGCTACCGCGATTCTCCGAAGGAGAGGCTTCGCCAACGAACATTTCAACAGCATAAATCTGAGTATTCTGGACATCTGCAATCCAATATATCGACGCATAATGCTTGCGATCGCGAAGTTCATTCAACGATGCCTCTCGATCGAGTGAGCCTCGAACGACCAAAATAATTATCTCCGATCGGCTATGCCAACGGCATAGCCGGACTCACATGCCCAGCTACTGAAATCGTCCAAATGAGAAATCTAGCCATATTATTATGCTGCAATTATTGGCTCTCCTGCTATTTTGGGGAAATAGCTTACTTAAACATCAATTAAGTAACTATGTTTGAGCCAATACTGGCTGACCTGTCTGCGCCACCTGTTCGACGATATCAGCAGCTCGACTCACTCCCCCAGCACGGCGAATTGCTGCTTGTAACCTCGTGGCATTTTGTTTGTAAGCATCTTCCGTCAACACTTTCTCGATTGCTACCTGTAGTCTGGAACTAGTTAATTTAGGGAGACTTATTACCTCTCCAGTACCCGTCCATGTAATCCGCGCTGCCACCCCTGGCTGGTCGTTAGCGATCGGAATCGCTACCATCGGTACCCCATTACTCAAAGATTCCAAAGCAGTATTCATACCCGCGTGAGTAATGGTCAGAGTAGCTTTTTGCAGTAGCTCTAACTGTGGCGCATAGCCCACAACGAGGGGAGAACCAGGTAAATTTGGTAGAGATGCTGGATTACCACCACCCAGGGCAATGACTAACTGAGCATCTAACCCCACACACGCCTGAGCAATATTTTCAAACACCCCAATCAGCTTGTTTTGGAGAGTCCCCATCGAGGCATAAATCAGTGGCTGTCCAGTGAGCTGCTCAAATGGGAAATCAGGTGCGATTCGTTGAAGTATGAATCACGGTGAAAGTCCGTACATAATACTTCCAAGCTGGCTACCAGACATGTAGCAACTCAAGGCTTGAACTGTCTAATTGATGAGGGTGCAAGTCCCTCCTCTTAAACTCGAAGATGAC
>NZ_JANLWO010000046.1:0-12983 GCF_031364565.1 Chamaesiphon sp. OTE_20_metabat_361 | reverse complement strand
TCATAAATAGGAACATAGTGGATGAACAACGGCAAAGTCAGAATTTACGAATTGTCAAAGGAATTGAATTTGGAAAATAAGGATTTATTGGGAATTTGCGAGGGCTTAAATATTGTAGTTAAAAGCCACAGTAGCAGTATCTCAGAATCCGAAGCAGAGCAGATCGTCAAAGCCGCTAACGAAAAATTTCCCGATCGTCACAACAAGCCAGCCCGTCAGATCGCGACTGATAAGGGTGAAGCTCCAGCCGCGCCGAAAAGCGATGTTCCCAAGTCACCAGCCCCAAATCCAGCGATGACCGCAGCGAACACCCCACGACCCACCGAACCCAAAGCTCGAATTTTGCAGATCGAACACAAAAGCGACCAGACTAAGCCATCCTTGATGCCGCAGCCGCCAGTAGCAGCACAGCAACCACCATTACGTCCCGCAACCCCCCAAGCTCCCAGTGTCAGCCGTCCCGTCGTACGACCGACAACTGCTAGTGAAGGGACTGCACCCGTAGTCCGCCGTGCTGAGTCCACTGCTGAGGGCAGCCCTAACCGAGCCGTCAGAGCGACCACCCCCGTCCAGCCACCAGCACCAAAACCGCAACTGTCAGGCCCCCCAGCACGTCCCGGTCTGGCCGATAGCTCGATCGATCGATCGGGTGAGGTCGCCAACATAGATAGTATGGCTGCACCTGCAAGTCGCGCCGCCGCGCCTAGTAAACCTATCCCTAAATCCCAACTAGTCAAGAACGAGCCGAGCAATCGGCCCGCTGTTGGTGCGCCCCAAAGCCCCGGTACTGGCGTAGTCCGCCGTCCGGTAGCCAAATCTGAGAATGCGCCACCACCGCTCAATCGTCCGCCAACCCGGATCGTCCAAATCAAGCCTCAAGGTAGCGGCCCCACCCGACCGGGTGCGCCTAGTAAAGACGGTGCGGCGACTGATAAAGACGACGCAACACCAACGACCATCGATCTCGAACTCAAGCGGCCACCCCTGCGGAAACCAGTAAACAAGGGCAAAGGCTGGAGTAAAGAAGAAGAAGAAATCGAGACTGCTAAGGCGAAAGTTCCTGCCAAAGGCAAACGGGTCAAAACAGTCGTCATCGATGAGGATGATGAAGATGACGATCTCGATGGTAACGATAACTCTAACGAGACGATCGTCAGCCTGTCGATCGCCAGACCTGCTAAGCAGAAAATCGGCACTGGCGGCGGCATCCGACCCGCAGCCGTTCCGGCTCAGCGCAAAAAGCCCGTGATGAAAGGCGATCAGCAAGCCAAAGAACGCGGTAATAATAATAAGCGCGAACAGAAAAATACTGTTGAAAAGCCCGAATCGATTACGCTCATGGGTAGTATTACCGTGCGCGATTTAGCCGAAATGCTGATGGTACCAGAAACCGAAATCGTCAAGCAGCTCTTCTTTAAAGGAATTGCAATTAGCGTGACGCAGATCCTCGACGTGGGTACCGCCACGATGGTCGCCCAAGAAATGGACGTAGCGGTAATTACGGGTGTCGAACAAGCAGAGGCAACCAAAGTTACCGAAATGCTCGACATTGAAGACTTTGACTCACTCCAACGTCGTCCGCCTGTGGTCACGATTATGGGTCACGTCGATCATGGTAAAACCACGCTGCTCGATGCGATTCGATCGACCAAAGTCGCTCAGGGCGAAGCTGGTGGGATCACTCAACATATCGGTGCCTACCACGTAGATATGGATCGTGAAGGTCAAGTCGAGCAAGTAGTTTTCCTCGATACTCCGGGTCACGAAGCCTTTACCGCCATGCGGGCACGGGGTGCGCGCGTCACAGACATCGCGATCCTCGTCGTCGCGGCTGATGATGGTGTCCGTCCCCAAACCATCGAAGCGATCCGTCACGCCCAAGCCGCCGAAGTACCGATTATTGTCGCGATCAATAAAATCGATAAACCAGGTGCCAACCCCGCACGAGTTAAGCAGGAATTGATCGCCTTCAACCTTCAATCAGAAGATCTCGGTGGCGACACGATCATGGTCGAAGTCAGCGCCCTCAAAGGCGAGAACCTCGATACATTGCTAGAAATGATTCTGCTCGTGGCAGACGTCGAAGATCTCCAAGCCAATCCCGATCGCTCTGCTCGTGGTACGGTCATTGAAGCCCACCTCGACAAAGCTAAAGGCCCAGTTGCCACCCTACTGGTGCAAAACGGTACCTTACGCGGCGGTGAAACCCTCGTTGCCGGACACGTCTTTGGTAAAGTTCGGGCGATGGTAGATGACAGGCTCGCCCGCGTGGAAGCGGCTGGCCCATCCTTTGCCGTCGAAGTCCTCGGCTTGAGCGATGTACCGCAAGCAGGTGATGAGTTTGAAGTCTTCCCTGAAAAAGAAGCTCGCGCCATTGCCGATGTCCGTTCTGCCGAACGCCGTCAATCGCGACTCCAGCAGATGATGGCTTCCCGCCGGGTCACTCTCAATAGTTTGTCAGCCAAGGCACAGGAAGGAGAACTCAAAGAACTCAACCTGATCCTCAAAGCCGACGTCCAAGGTTCCGTCGAAGCAATTCTCGGTTCCCTGCGCCAGCTACCGCAAAATGAAGTCCAGGTGCGCGTCCTCCTTTCCGCCGCAGGTGAAATCACCGAAACTGATGTCGATCTAGCCGCAGCCAGTGGTGCCGTAATTATCGGCTTCAACACCACCCTCGCCAGTGGTGCCCGTTCTGCCTCGGATGATGCTGGTGTTGATGTGCGTGAATACAACATCATCTATGCCCTTCTGAGCGATATTCAAGGCGCGATGGAAGGACTCCTCGACCCCGAACAAGTCGAAGAACCCCTCGGTCAAGTCGAAGTTCGGGCGGTGTTCCAAGCCGGACGGGGCAACATTGCCGGATGTTATGTTCTCTCTGGTAAAGCTCTCCGCAACTGTAGCATTCGCGTCCTCCGGAAGAATCAGTTGGTCTACGATGGCACGCTTGACTCTCTCAAACGGATTAAAGATGACGTGCGCGAAGTCAATGCTGGGTTTGAATGCGGTATCCGTTTAGATAAGTTCAATGACTGGCAAGAAGGCGACATTATCGAAACCTTCCAAATGGTCAGCAAACGTCGGACGCTATCGCCTGTATAGACGATCGCCATAATTGAACTCAAAAACCCAACTTCGCTCAGAAGTTGGGTTTCTTATTGATATCGCTTGAATTAAATCCTCAACCCCGATCGAATGGTGAGTCCAGTAATAGCTGATTTTAGAAATTGCAAGGGCGGGCACCGATCGTCACGATCTAGGTCGGATGGTTCTCTCGGCAACCAAGCTTGGCGGTTTGAGTCCCCTTACTTTTTAAAAACCTGACTTTCAACTGACTTAAAATACTTGTTCGACGCCAGAGATTTCGGGAATCATGTCGCATAGTTTGCGCTCGATCCCCATTTTGAGTGTCATTGTCGAACTCGGGCACGAACCGCACGCACCTTGAAGACGTAGTTTGACGATCGGGCCGTCTATATCTACTAATTCTACGTTACCACCATCAGCCATCAGGTAAGGGCGGAGGGTATCGAGGACGGTTTCGACGTTAGCAGGATTGAGTGTTAAAGCTTCAGACATAGTTTACTAAACCAAATTGAGCACAATCGACGATGGTATCGACTTCATCTCGATCGTAACCGATCCAGTCAATTATTTCCGCATTGTTTGGGACGGATCTCTCTATCTTTGAGTAGAGAGGGGAGTTGGGAGCTGGGAGTTGGGAGTTGGGGGACTGGGGGACTGGAGAGAGAATCTAAACCCATTACCCTTTACCTTTTACCTTTTACCTCTTACCTATCCCCAATTCCCTATTCCCTATCCCCCATTCCCTATTCCCTAATTCCGTTCGACAAAGGCAAACTTGCGACCTTGTTGTTCGAGATCTGTCAGGATGCGATCGTAGGCTTCGAGATCCCAGAGTGCCCACTTAGCAGTAGCTTGGGAATCTTTGCCCGCTAAAACCTGCGGATTGGTGGCGACAAACTCCTTGAGACTATGAACGGTTTGTCGGGCAACGGTTGGTTCGTGCCAGCGGGTTTGAGCGGATAGTGCGGCGATTTCGGCACGCATTGCTGAAGCGAGCACGGCATTACCTTCGGCTTCGGCTTCTTGAAGTAACAAGCGGTAGCCCTTGGTGTCTTTGTATATAAAGTCCTCGATTTTGGCTACTCCCAATTTTTGGGTAATTCGATCGAGTTGTCTGAGTAACTGGGGTACTGTAGTGCCGTAGACTAATCCTTGCGCTTGAGTATCCATCGTCGCAGGAATCGGCGCAATTTTGCCATGTTCGAGTTCGATTGTCAGCCAGTATGCCATGAACGTCTCTAATTGCTGTTGCTATCTAATTAGGGTACCCAGAGCGATTGCTCAATCGATCGTGTCTTCTCGATCTACACCGATGTGGCAATAGATCTGGTATGAGGCAGAAGATTGCCGACGGCAAGTTCGATTTGTTGGTTCCAGGTGCCAAGCTATCGCCTATTCTAATTTTAGTAGAGTGTCTGAAAATTGAAATCATCCGTAAGAAGGATGTTACTTAGGGTAAGCCAATTGCGGACAAGCGATGGCTGTAATTTTGGCAGTAGGACATTGCAGAGCCAAACACGGCTGAGTGTAGTCCGGATCTACCGCAGGAGCCAGGGGTGTCTGTCCGAAAATCATCTGACAACTGAGATCGGCAAAGTTGGGGGTCATCGTCAGGGGAATGCCAAATTTCTCAGTAAAAAAAGCTTGGGTAGGCACTTTGCACATATTTACGCACATGCCGACACAGCCACTCTCAGCCAGATAACGACATTTTTCGATCTGGACTGCGGAGGGTTGCGATCGTACCGTACCATCGGCTAATTTTAGATCGGCTGTAGCCACCGTACAAGGCCCGACTAGCCACTCAAACATTTTGGCGGCAAACCAAGCGTTTAAGACGCACACTAGCCGCGTAGGGGCAAATAGAGTGCGAATCAGCCACAATACTGGTGCCGGGACTAATGACTGCAATACCTTGGCAACGATAACTTGCTGCTGCTGGGGATTGCGTCCGTGCATGATTTGTTTCGAGAGATCGACAAAGCCACCATAGCCGCTGACAGTAGTGCCTGCGCCTAGAGCTTGCCCCATCTTGTGGGTAAATAGCCAGATAAATAGTCGATCGAGGATATTATCGTCATATTCATCTTTGATAATCGGCGCGCCGGGAGGGGACATAGCTAGATTTAGATTGGTACTTTATCGCTGTGTTTATGTGGATCTTAATTGGTTGGTGGCGATCGCGGACAAAAAAAACTGGGTAATACCCAGCTTTCTTTGAGACTGATTAATACCGTAGCGACTACATTAATCCCAAGAAATGCAGTGTACCTTGTCCGGTAACTAGTTCGGTAACGAGAGCAGCAACGAAACCAATCATTGCTAGGCGTCCGTTCAATAATTCTGCTGAAGGGGTAAAGCCAAATTGGGCTTCTTCTTGCTTTTTAGCTTGCATAGTTCTGACTCCAGTAGGGGTGAATATTTATAATTGCGCGTGTAGACTGACGTAACGAATAAATTGGAGAACTGCAAGTCTGCGGACGATATTCGTAGCTAGAATTACATTAATCCCAGGAAGTGTAAAGTACCTTGTCCGGTAACAAACTCAGTGATGAGAGCAGCTACAAAGCCAATCATCGCTAGGCGTCCGTTCAAAAGTTCTGCTGAAGGAGTAAAACCAAATTGGGCTTCTTCTTGTTTTTTAGCTTGCATAGTTCTGACTCCAGTGGTGATGAATATCTATAATTGCGAGTGTCAACCGATGTAACGAATAAATTCGAGAGCTGCAAGCCTTTGGCTAGTGTTGGTAGCTAAAGTTACATTAATCCCAGGAAGTGTAAGGTACCTTGTCCGGTAACTAACTCAGTGATGAGGGCAGCTACAAAGCCAATCATCGCTAGGCGTCCGTTCAAAAGTTCTGCTGAAGGAGTAAAACCAAATTGTGGCTCTTCTTTTTTAGCTTGCATGATTTTTACTCTGGTAGTGTAAAGATTTGTTCGTATCTATATTAAATAATGTAACGAATAAATGTACATATGGCAAGTCTTTATGGAAAGTTTATTCCGCGCGGGTGACACCAATGAGTGTGAGGGAATGTCCATCAGGACTTAGAATAGAGGCTAGCAGCGGATAAATCGCCATCATCACACACAACTCACATCATGAATCGTTCTGGACAACTCGATCGTTACTACCACCAAATTCAATCGATTATCCTCAGCCGCCAAAATCCGATTACGGGGTTATTTCCAGCGAGTACGGCGATTACGGCGCATGGAGACTATACCGATGCGTGGGTACGAGATAATGTTTACACAATTTTAGCGGTGTGGGGATTGGCGTTGGCGTATCGCAAAGTAGATGCACCGCCAGGACGATTATTTGAATTGGAGCAGAGCGTTATTAAATTGATGCGCGGGCTGTTATTTTGTATGCTGCGCCAAGCGGACAAGGTAGAGCGGTTCAAGCAGACGCAATCGCCATCAGATGCGCTGCACGCTAAGTATAGTACCCATACGGGGGATGTCGTCGTCGGTGACGATGAGTGGGGACATCTGCAATTAGATGCAACTTCGCTATTTGTGTTGATTTTGGCGCAGATGACGGCATCGGGGTTGCCTGCGATCTATACGCTCGATGAGGTCAACTTCGTCCAAAATTTGGTTTATTATATCGGGCGGACTTATCGGACGCCAGATTTTGGACTGTGGGAGCGTGGGGATAAGATCAATCACGGTAGCGTGGAACTAAATGCGAGTTCGATCGGGATGGCTAAAGCCGCACTGGAGGCAATTAATGGTTTAGACTTATTTGGCGCGCGGGGTTCGCAGGCATCGGTAATTCATGTCTTGCCTGATGAGATCGCGCGCGCGCGGTTGACGTTAGCTTCTCTATTGCCCAGGGAATCGAGTTCCAAGGAGACAGATGCCGCGCTGTTAAGTATTATCGGGTTTCCAGCGTTTGCCGTGACAGATCCGCAATTAGTAGCGCGGACGCGGGATAAAATTGTCGAGAAATTAGAGGGGAAATATGGCTGTAAACGCTTCTTGCGCGACGGACATCAGACGGTACTAGAAGATACTACCCGCCTGCATTACGAGCCAGAAGAATTGCTTAAGTTCGAGGGAATCGAGTGTGAATGGCCGTTATTTTTCACTTATCTATATTTGGATGCCTTATTTAGCGGCGATGCCGTCAGTATTGAGAAGTATCGCAATTTATTGGCTGATGTCGCCGTGGATGCCGATGGGACGCAATTATTACCAGAATTATATTACGTGCCCAGGTCCCAAATTGCTGCCGAAAGATCGCAGCCGCATTCGCAACCGCGATTACCGAATGAAAATCTGCCCTTAGTGTGGGCGCAAAGTTTGTACTTTCTGGGCGAGTTACTACACGATCGATTTTTAGCACCTGGAGATCTCGATCCTTTGGGTAGACATCTGCAAATTGGTAACAAAAGACGGCGGACAGTTCAGATTGCCCTAATTGCTGAAGATGCCGATCTACAATCACAATTAGCTGACTATGGAATTGCGACTCAAATCTCCGCCCAAATCCAACCGATTCAAGTCCGACAATCGACAGAATTAGCCGCAGCTTACGCCCAAATCGGTCGCAATGATAAGCTAAATCTCACAGGTCGTCCAGTGCGCCGCTTGCGAAGTTTGACTACTTCGCGGATCTTTAATATCTGTGGGGAAACGATCGTCTTTTTACCTGCATTTTTAGATCGCCAACAGTTTTATCTCACTTTTGATTATCACTTTCTCATTTCGCAAATCAAGGCTGAAATTGCTTATATTAGCGAACAGTGGACGCAATTGGGGCGGCCAACGCTAACTTTATTATTGACTAAATCTTTATTGCAAGAAGGTCAAGATGAATTTCAAGGCCAACAATTTGCTTCGCCCTTACTAGAATTAATTGCTGAATTTAAACAAGGTAAATGTAATACCGTGCCGATCCGATTGGGATATCTCAATCAATTGAAACTCACTGCTGGGGTCGAGCGGATCGATAGCTTACACGAGTTTAAATTCAAGGAAACTTATGTCGATCCCTCATTACCCCAACATTATTATCTAGCTTATGCTGCCGATCGCAATCAACCCTTAACTAATAATCAGGAATTTTTATTAGAAGCAGAAACCAACATCACTAGCCTCTTGCAGCAGTTAAGAGGTTCGGATAATCTCTACCAACAGATCGAACTATTACACACCTTAACCAAGCTCAAGAAACTCGACTTCAATACCGGATTTGGAGGGCCAAAAGTTAAAGTCACCGTCGCCGATCTGTTAAATGAAGTTTACTTCAAAGCCGGAAACTTTAGCAATCGTCCCCACTGGGCGATCGTCCGATATGCTGCGGGCTTACTAGATAAGGTCGAAATTAGCTTGTCCGACGCCGTAACTGATATTTTAATCGGCGGTAAGCAGCTTACAGTCGGGATGGCTTATAGTGAAGCTGCCTCGATCGATCGACCGATGTCCCACACCGAGATCGTCGAAAAAATTGATGAATTCTGTCGAGAAGACACTCGCGATCGCGTATTGACTCAAGAAATTATTATTTATTTAGGCTTATTAATTAAATCTGAACCAACTTTAGTTAAAGGCTTACTTACCCTCAGAGTTGGCTATCTAATTTTATTACTAACCAGCGAACTAGCGATCGAATTGGGAAGTACTCAAGATGCTGCTTACGAAAAACTCATGGAACTCAGTCCCTTTGAAATTCAAACCCGGTTGCATCAAGTATTGACCGATTATCAAGGCTTGGGTAATACCGTTTTTCAGCAAGAATCATTGCATCTCAATCAATCCCAAAATCAAATTGCCTGGATGCCCAATGCCGTCGATGCTCTTGCAAATAGCGCTCCTACTGTCGCAATCGATTGGCGATATCAACGTCGTAAAGACGGCACGATCGCGCGAGTCGAGCAAGATTTTTATCCCAGCGTCTGGCGATTACTCGAACATTGTAAAGGTGTGACGATCGGCGATAAATTAGAGAAACGCAATCGTCTAGACAGCGATGTCATCTTATCAGAAATGACTCCTGGTGAAAAGAATTTTGCCTTGAGAATCGAACACTTACTAAATAAGATTGTCGCCCCAGAATATCGCCAATTAAATATCGAAGCGCTCATGGCATTAGCCGCCTTATCCGAACGCAACCCAGATCTAGAAATTGCCGAATATATCGTGCTGGATGTCTTAATCGGTCATGCTGTTCGCTTGGCTTGGCTAGATGTCGAGCTACCCAAACCAACGATCGACAGGTTCGATCGATCGGCATTCGAGCCAGCTAATTACGAGCGATTTAAATCATTTGCGTGGAGTAACTTCTATCAAAGTTCGCCCCATATCTGTGGCAATTACATTGTTAAATCGCTGCAATTCTTGAGTCAGTTAGCGGCTGAACCTCTCAAGAGCGAATCATAATCTTTTACAGAACCCATTTGAGATCTTTTCAGTTTGAACCGATTGACTCCAGAATTGGTGCGTTATGCTAGCGCAGTAACGCACCCTACTGTCAACTTATCGCTCTGGTGTAGGGTGTGTTGTCTTGACGCACACAACCTGGAGGAAACCTCCAGGTCGATGCGTCGCTATCGCCCTTGGCGTAACGCACCATCATGAATCTCAAAGATCCCAAATGGATTCTATAGCCACCAAGCTCCCACGGCGATTACCCGATCGCCGTAAGTCGCCGCTATAGAGCATTCTAGCGAGGTAAACGATCGGCAGGATTATCGACATCTACTTGGACGTTTTGTTTAAACTTGACGGGAGGCATATTAATGCCAGTAGGACTGTCATTGCTACCATTGATTTGCTGAGTGCTCTGACGACGTTGGGTGGCACGCTCTGTACCGCCGACGGTAGATTGGACATTGGTCGTACTGACGGTATTACCGACACAGCCGCCAGTCGAACCTTGAGTGACATTATTCGTGCGATCTGTAGGCTGCCCAGAACCACCGATCGTCATTTGAATATTCGTATCATTCATGACGCATTGGGCACTAACTTGACGTACGGGGAATGCAGCCACAGCAGACAAAGTAGCTAAAGCGAGGAAACAACCAGGGAAGAATGCGGATTTCATAGTTTTTCGCGGTAAGTAATCTTGGCTACTACTACAGGTCGATTGGTGATGATTCCGCAAGTTTGCCCAGGGCAATTTGGCACGCCAGATGGCAATCTCATTTTTAAATGTTGCTCTAGAGTGCTGACGTGGGAATTTTAGATATAGACATCTATCCTCAGACATTTACTTATTCCCATTGCGGGCAATTGTCCCATGCTCAATTCCGACCAAGACCTAAACTCCAAATCACACCACCAAGCTAGGTCTCGATCCCGGCACTCTGCACCGCTGGGGAGTCAGTTGAGCATCGAGCAATTGCCAGCGATGCCGATATTTAATGAAGCCACAGCCTTGGCGGTACGGACGATCGTGGCACCTGTAGCTATTCTCACCGCGATCGCGGGAGCTAGCTACCAAATTGCGTCTATTTCCGGTCTAGAGCAACTTTCAGCTTTACCCGCTCGACCCAATTTAGCTCTAGAATTAGCTGGGCTAGAATACTGTCACGATCGGGCGATCGACAGTCCGAACTGCTCGATCGTCACAAATTTTCGAGATCGTCCGCAATTAGTGCAATCTGCCCTATTGCGGGTACATCGCATCCAGGCAACCTTGGGCGTACCGATTACCACTGCTGCTGGCGATAAGTTGGGGACGCTATCGATTTTTGATTTTAAACCGCGCCAATTTAGCGATCGCGAAATCGATCTCCTCCACCTTGTCAGTCGCCTCGTCGCCAGCGAATTCGAGCGGAAGTTATTAAGTCAAGCACAATTAAATAATTGGGTGGGCAATCTCCAATATCGCGCTCCGATAGGATTTGACGATCCGGGCGTCGCCGCTGCATATGACGAGCGCAAAGTCTCTACCAGCAACAAAATCGAGCCTCTACGACTCAATGCGATCGAGCCAGCAATTACCGCTGCCTCAGCCGCATCCGCAGTTCCAGGTCAAATTCAGTCGCAATTACTGACTCATTTAGCCCAAGAACTGCGGACGCCACTCACCTCCGTCCTGGGAATGGCTAGCGTCTTACAACAAGAAGTCTATGGCGCTTTAACCAGCAAGCAAAAAGATTATTTAGGAATTATCCACCATAGCGGTCAACAGTTAGTCACCCTTGTCGATGAGATCTCCCAATTAGGTGGACTCGTCGGCGACACCTCCCGCACCGAAAATTCTGCGCCGCAACTGGCACTCCAATCGGTAAATCTTGAGCTGCTATGCCAATTGGCGCTTCAGAGTCTAGAGCCGCTAGCCCAAAAAAAACAGCAGCACATCAAATTAGCACTAGCGGCAAATACTAGCACCACCTGGATGCTAGACAAAGACAAAGTACGTCAAATCGTCTACTATCTGAGTCTGAGTTTAATTCATGCCAGTGCCACCGCTTGCCACATCTCGATCGAGATTGCCCAGCTCGCCGATGCTCTCCAGATGCAGATCGTCACTAACGATTTTGACGCTCTGCTCGCGCCCTTTCCGGCATCCCCGCAGGCTCAGAATGCTCAGATCGGTCAGGATCTGCGGATTAGCCTGGGTTTAACACTCAGTCATACGCTGGCTGCGGCACATGGCGGCACGATTTCCTCTAGCCCCAGTGGTAATGGTTATCGACTCACCTTACCGCTAGTCGCTAGTCCGACAATGGCAATCGATCGCGACGCAATTGTGATGTGATAGGCTGATACCTGGCTTCAGATCTACACAACTGCAACCATGTCATCATCCACTGCCCAAATCAAACTCCTGATCGTAGACATTGATGGCACGATCGCGGGAGAATCCAATCAAGTCAGTCCCCGTGTCAAAGCAGCAATCTCAGCCGCGCAAGAGCGTGGTGTCCGGGTAGGGATTGCGACAGGTAGAATGTATAAATCGGCCCTCCGGTTTCATCAGGAAATCGCCGCAGACATGCCGATTATTGCCTATCAAGGCGCTTGGATTCAAGATCCGGCTACAGGTACCATTCACCGTCATTGTCCCGTACCTGTCGATATTGCTAGGGAACTGGTCGATTATTTCGAGCAACCGACACTCTTGGCTAAATTATCGATTCATGTTTATCGCGATGATTGTCTGTATGTGCGGAAAATTAACCCCGACACTGAGCTATATGTCGGGCGGAGTGGGATTGCTGTCACTCCAGTTGCCGATTTACGAACGATCTTGACCGAGCGACCGACTAAAATACTCGCTATGTCGGAGGATACTACGTTAATTCAAGACCTACTCCAAGATCTGCGCCGCAAGTATACTGTCGATCGATTGCATGTTACTACCTCTGTACCGATCTTTCTCGAAACGACCCAGTCGGGTATCGATAAAGGCAATGCGATCGACTATGTAGCTAAAAACTTACTCGACATCACCGCCGAGAATGTCCTGGCGATCGGTGATAACTATAATGATGTGGAAATGCTAGCTTATGCCGGGATCGGTGTCGCGATGGGTAACGCCCCCGCTGATGTCCGCTCTCTTGCTGACTGGGTGGCTCCACCTGTCAGCGCGGATGGTGTTGCGGTCGCGATCGAGAAATTTATTCTCAATTCCTAAGTTGCCGCTACCAAACCAACCGGAATCTCTTGTCTTTAAAATAATATAAAACCAAAAAGAAGACCGACGACTGGCCGTGTTTCGTCTCGGTCTTCTTCTTGATTCGCTCCTCACACTCCATGGATGATAGTCGATCTTTAAATTTTTGTCAATAGGGAGGAGTTGGGAGTGAAGATGGAGCAGAAACAGGAAAGTAGGGAAAGATTGTGTTTTACCCAAGTGGAATCTGCCATTCGGGAGATACCGCACTGGGAATTACTGATCAAGGCGGCTCAAATCGCCCAGGCAGCGGGTTGGGATCT
>NZ_JANLWO010000045.1:0-3342 GCF_031364565.1 Chamaesiphon sp. OTE_20_metabat_361 | reverse complement strand
CTAGGCAATACCGCATCACCGCTAATGTCCTTCCAATATTTGGCATAGCCAGCAAATTCGAGCATTTGCCCTCTAGCTTGCCACTGAATCTCGCCAGATTGAGTAACGATCGTAGTTTTGCGAATCTGAGCGGGTTTGCATTGAGAGGCGATTACCTACGGTAGGCTTCGCCAACGATCGCATCCAAATCATCAGATATAGTGCAAATTCATCCTCTGAGAGCTGCTGTTTGAGTTCGCTTGAAGCTTTGGTTATATCCGTCGGCCTGACCTGAATCCTTCAGCATAGTCTACAAACACCGACCAGTAATCTTGGGGGATGAAGGATTGAATTTCTCGCTCTCGTTGACAGACTAAATGCAGGGTGGCGGACTGAACTCGCCCAACGCTTTTGGCTCCATTATTAAGTCGCCAGATTAGCGGCGATCCTTTGTAACCGACCAATTTATCCAAACAATCGCGACACCTACCTGCTTCGACTAAAGCCATATCGAGCGATCGAGGACTGGCGATCGCTTTTTTGACAGCAGACTCGGTAATCTCTTGATAGACAGCGCGCTGGGGCTGTTTGAGCTTCAATACTTGAGCGATATGCCAGCCGATGACTTCGCCTTCTCGATCTGGATCTGAGGCAATGAATACTCGATCTGCTTGCTTGGCTGCGGCAATTAGTCCGGCGATCGTTTGTTTGGCTCTGTCGTCGCGGGGAATATAACGACAATCGATTGTGTCTGCACTCATATCAAACCCTAACGAACCGTCTCCATCGTTAGCGAGTTGGCGAATATGCCCGATCGAAGCCTTGACATCCCAGTCGGAGCCGAGGATACTCCGAAGCTTTTTGATTTTGCCAGCAGATTCAACAATCAGCAGATTTCGCATAAATTTAGGTGAACTGAGATTCGGTTAAACGATTACCTACGGTAGGCTTCGCCAACGAGTGAATCTCGTTGACGCAGTCTCTCAGAATGAGAATCGTTCGATCCACAACGCTCTAACTATTGCTAATAAATAAGGGCAAGTGCTTACCACTTACAGAACTAAAAAATAATAAGCCTCAATTATAAATGTTTTTATCGGTTTCAATTAAATTTATCTCTTAATATGGAACCACAGCATGACTTTCCGCTGTCAGTAATTGGAGAAAACGGGGATGGATAAATAGTTTATCGCGTCCGACTTTAGTTTCTTTCAATACCCCAATTTCACAGAGTTCTTTGAGATAATTTGCCGCAGTTTGACGGTGAACAATACCCGCATCGACAACATTGGCAATCCGACAATAGGGTTGAACGAAAATCAGATCGAGGAGATCGCGATTGTAAACTTTGGGTCGGGTTTCTTTGACATATTCCGTGGTAATTTCCATTAATTGGCGAATTGCCCGAATCTTCTGAGTCGTCCACTGGGCTGTTTCCCGAATGGCATCAAGCATGAATAGAATCCAACTTTCCCAATCGCCTTCTGTGGCAATTCGATTCAAATAATCGTAGTAATTTTGCTTGTGCTGAATAATATATCGACTGAGATACAACACCGGAATCTCTAACAACCCCAGATCTACCAAAAACAAAATATTCAGAATCCGTCCCGTTCGTCCATTACCATCTGTAAACGGATGAATCGCCTCAAACTGTTAGTGCATCACGGCTAGTCTTACCAACGGATCGAACTCGATCGCCTCATGAATAAACTTTTCCCAGTTAGTCAGCTTTTCGTGTAGGATGGCTTCTCCTGAAGGTGGTGTATAAATCACCCGCCCGCTATTGGCTTCAATCAATGTGGTACCAGGAACGCGCCGAATTTCCATGTCTACCCCTTTAATGGTCGAGCAGACTTCGATTCTCCTAGCGGAGACGCTTCGCGAACGCTGTCTGTTTGGTTAACGGACGGGTACTGAGTGATTCAAAGCCGGAGTATAAGGCATTGCCGTAGCGCAATGCTTCTTTAGTGGCAGCATCGATTTGAGCATCTGGGGAATTGATAAACTGGAACAATCGATCGGCTGTCGTGACAATATTCTCGATCTCAGAACTAGCTTGAGCCTCTAGCACGGGGATAGTGTTAATTAACATCGCCTGATTGGGAATCAACTCACCACACTGTTTTAGCTCCGCTACTGCCGCACGAGCTTCAATACAGGCTTTCAAGACTTTTTTTGTCTCAATCTCGACCGATGGCGGTAGTAGGGGTAGATCGTTGTAGGGTTGTTCGGGATCGAAATTAGCCATGTATGGGATATGTCGAGCAAATCGACACGTCGAGTTAATATGTCGATAGTTTAGCTTTTTTTCGACATTTACTGAGTTAGTGGCTCGATCTACTTATATAATCAAAAAGGAAATGCCATAAAATCGGTGCTTCCCACTGTTTATTTTGAATAACGCTTAAAAGCCTTTTGCTGCAAGGCTTTCAATCAGAGCTGTCACTACTTTGGGGTAGTAGGGGTCGGAGGTTCAAATCCTCTCGTTCCGACTAGGGTAAAAACAGCACTAGAAAAGGGTTTCGGCAAGGTCTATCGACTTTGTTGGAACATTTTTCGTTTGTCTTATTGACAATGAAAGGGTGGTTAGGGGTGTTTAGATTGAGTATGGGCACCAGGGGCGGAGAAGCTTCAGCCCTGAAGTGGAAACACATATCGATCGATCTAGATTCGGTTTGGATTGGGGAATCATTCTCGCGTGGGGTTACTGGCAGTACTAAGACAAAGAAGGCGAGAACTGTTAATCTCAGCCCGTCAATTGCTGCGATGTTGTTAGCCAGACGCGATCGACTAAAACCCGCTTCTGATGATGAGTTGGTGTTTAAAAGTCCAGAAGGTTTACCGATCGACGATCGTAACTTCAACAGAAGGGCATGGAAAACAATTTTAAAGAGTTGTCAGATCGAGTATCGATCGCCTTACAAGTTGCGGCACAGTGCCATATCCCACGCTCTAGCAAATGGTGCTAATCCAATCGCACTTGCCGAGCAGTCGGGACATGATAAGCGAACGATGCTATCTACCTATGCTCATGCGATCGATCGAGAGGTTCTATTTGTGAGTATAAACGATCGCAATTCTGACAATCGATAGAAACTGAAATTGTCAAGTCTTTTTGGATACAATCGCATCGATTTTTTGCCAGAACGGGAAAGAAAATAAATAGCTGTTGACATGTATTATATGAAGTATGACTACTCGATTCTGACCGAATACTTCCCTGAAAGTGTCATTGAAGAATTTTATGCTAGTGCGATCGATCCCCGACTGTGTTTGCTCAATGCTGAGTTTCTCAATGGTGATAAGGCAATTAGCGAACTATTGGGAGAAGTGAAGATTCACAATAACAATGGGACGTTA
>NZ_JANLWO010000877.1:0-1984 GCF_031364565.1 Chamaesiphon sp. OTE_20_metabat_361 | reverse complement strand
ACCACATCGCCAAGTACATCGAATAAAATAATGTCGTACTCGTCAAAAGCATTTAATTCTTTGAGCAGCTTAACTGTCTCTCCTACTACATAACCACCGCAACCAGCACCAGCAGGAGGCCCGCCAGCTTCGACGCAATCTACGCCGCCGTAACCTTTATAAATAACATCTTCCGGCCAAACATCTTCATAGTGATAGTCTTTTTCTTGTAATGTATCGATAATAGTCGGAATCAGAAAACCCGTCAGCGTGAAAGTACTATCGTGCTTGGGGTCGCAACCGATTTGTAAGACTTTTTTGCCGCGTTTTGCTAACGCGACGGAGATGTTGCAACTAGTGGTGGATTTGCCAATCCCACCTTTGCCATATACTGCCAATTTCACGATCTGCTAGTCTCCAATAGTTTGTAGTGTGATAAACAAGTCGTAAGTGGTTCTCCTAATTAGGAATTAGAACGCTGACTTTGGTTAAATGTGAGTGAGTATCTATAAAAATTTTGCTACGTCTAGCATTGTCCGCTAACTTTCCCGAAAATGGGTGAAAATTTACAATTCGATCGAGTGTTTAGTTTGCTTAATATTTTTCATTGCAGATGTCTCGATCGAGCTGTTTGCATTTTAGCTAGCTTTTACAGCTAAAAATCAGCGCGGGTCGGCTCTGCCTGGTAATTTGTAACTAAATAGCAACAATAGCAAATAATACTCAAACGCAATCAGAGAGCAGATAATCTGCAACTATTCCCCGTAGTCGTGTGGATTGGATGCGAGTAAAGGTCATAGGCGACTAGTCAGATAGTCGGATAGCTCGAACTGTAGACTCAAATGGCGTTAATCGGCGATAATGAGCGATCGAAACAGCAATTAAATCTTGGTTCGATCGGACATTTGTAAACATTAGTTAATTTTCTAAATTAGCGATATTTTTGTAAAAAAAAGTTAAGTTAGCGCAATAGATCGTGGCAAAATGTTTGAGAACGATCGGAGAGTAACCTTGTGATTTCAGTTGAGTACGTTCTCGCAGATCCAGAATTTAGACCACAACGAGCGGTGGATCGTGCTGCCGCTCTGGATGTGAAGGCTTATTTGCCAATCGCACCTACAGGCGAGGCGTGGGAGTCAGTCAAAGCAATACAGGCTGACTTTCAGCATCGATATCCCACAGGTTCGCTGTATATCAATGGCAAGCAAATCGCGGCAACGTTGACGCTAGAGATATTGCAGCAACACGAACCACAACTGCGATTTTTCACCCTCGCTCCAGGCGAACAAAAAATCGTCAATGCGGGATTTAAGGTGGGTTTGAGTACGGATGACCCCAACAAGATTGCTACCATGCTGGTGTGCCCCAGAAGTGGCTTAGCGTGCAAAAATTCGATTACAGTCATCAACGCACCAGGAATTGTGGACGAACACTATCCCGACTGGGTGGGGATTGGATTAGTCAATCACGGTAGGGATTTACATCTATTCAGTCACGGCGCGCGCATCGCACAGGTGATGTTTCTAGAGGTGTGTGTGGCGCAGGAGCGGGTAGTAGATGCGTTAACAATGGTGGGAGAACGGAAGGGAGGATTTGGGCATACAGGGGTCTAAGAGTTGAAAGTTGAAAGTTGAAAGTTGAAAGTTGAAAGAACTGCTGTGGCACTAAAAAAATCCGAACTATATAGCTCTCTGTGGTCTGGCTGCGATGAGTTGCGCGGCGGGATGGATGCCAGCCAGTACAAAGATTATGTGCTGGTGATGTTGTTTATCAAGTATGTCAGCGATAAATATGCTGGCTTACCCTTTGCGCCGATCTCGATTCCGGCGGGGTCGAGCTTTGCAGATCTGGTGGCGCTGAAAGGGACGGCAGATATCGGCGATGCGATTAATAAAAAGATAATTGCGCCGCTGGCGAAGGCAAATAATCTGTCGGACATGCCCGATTTTAACGATGCGACGAAGTTGGGGACTGGTAAAGAATTAGTCGATCGATTGACGAATTT
>NZ_JANLWO010000851.1:0-7062 GCF_031364565.1 Chamaesiphon sp. OTE_20_metabat_361 | reverse complement strand
CTGACGATTACACGCTGACAGATGGCATTAATAGCAAGACGATAAGGATCGCGGATAATGATGCTGAGAAACCAACATTGCTCGCATCAGCCAAAAATCTCTTAACGATCGATGGTGGCTCGGTAAATACACTGCTCAAATTCACCAAATTACCGCAGTCAAATAGCGATCTGGGTGAGATCTGCGCTTTTGTCGTCGATGATGATTTTGGGAGCATTAATGGAATTAAACCGGGTGAAAATGGTTATGTAGCCGCCGCAGTCGCTCGCGCTCAATCAGTCTTTTCTAGTTTGGGGAATAGTGCTTTCGATCGCCAACACGATAATAACTCCCAACGTTATTTAAATATGACTCAGGGCGATCGGATCGAATTTCTGGCAATTGCTAACGAAACACTCGATCGCGTTAAAGCCGATCTCGGTGCTGGCAAACCCACTGCCAACATTGTCTTCTCGCTGCCCGAAGCTAATCCAGCTAATGTCAGTCCGGTGAAATTTACCACCAACCTCACCAATAATACTTACGACATCGCCTTCAAAGATCTCACCTTACGAGTAGAAGCCGTCGATAAATATCCATTACAGGGTGGTACTGGTTTACAAGGTAGTTTAGAAGACAAGTTAAAAGGTAATTCACACGGACAAGTTATCGATTTACGTGCTTATGCCAATCGTCAAGCGATCGTCGATACCAAGACGATCGGTGATGCTAACTATAATAACTATATTGCTTTCTACCAAGTAGAAGACGAAAGCGGCACTCTCGCCAGCGGACTCAAACCGGGCGATGTGGGCTATGCTCGCGAAGCGATTCAAAATGCCATCCTCGGTACTCGCTTTAAGAGTCAAGCCGATACCGATTTGACGATCGCTGGTGGTAAAATCTTAGCTCCTGTAGTCGTTGCCAATGGTACCTTTGACAAGTTCTTGAGTCAAAATCCGAATAACAACTCTAATAGTAATATTCACGCCTACTTTAACTATCTGGGTGCAAATACCGATGGGGTAGATCACTTCCGCTTGCTCGGTGATAATAAGTTTGGCGTGGAAGATATGTTTGGTGGTGGCGATCGCGACTATAACGATCTGATTTTCCAAATGACTGTTAAAAATTAGCGCTAACTTTTTAACCTGAGCTTCACTAACTAAAAAATCCCCCAACTTTGAGGGATTTTTTAGTGTTAATAGCGCTTCAATTCGCTAGCTAAACTACCAAATTCTATTCATATTCAGTACGAAACCTGGCATGATATCACTACAATCGATTGATTCAGGTAATTCTAGGATCTCAGGCTCTTGTCCCGATCTATAGATTTCTACTTTTCGATTCTGCGGATCTATTAGCAAACCCAACCGCACTCCCAACTGTTGATATGCTCGCATCTTGGTTTGTGTCTCAGTCAAGCTATCATCGGTAGCAGAGCGCAGTTCAATGACAAAATCGGGGACTACTGTAATGAATCCTTTAATGTCTACTCCTTCTAAACGCGATTTCTCAATCCAAGAAACATCGGGAGATCGTTTGCCACCATCGAGTGCGGTAAAGTCATAGCCTGTAGAGGAATCAAATACTCGACCTAAATCGGTTTGTCGATTCCAAATGTTAACGTCAGTGACTAAATCTGCATTTCTCTGTCCACTTTCGCCGCCTGTTGGAGCCATAACAATCAATTGTCGATCGGGTGTGAGTTCGAGACGTAAATCGGGATTATCGATACACAACCTGTCGAATTGCTCTGGTGTAACGGTCAAAGTTGTATTGCTGACATCGAGTAGCAATGGCTGAGCATCGACCGATGAACCAGGTGCGGTGGCAATTGTCATAAAACCTCGAAGCTATCGCGAGAGAAAGGTTATTCAGTTGATATTGTATCACTGGTAAGATTTTGGCAGCGATCGCCAACTGGACGATCGTGACGAACCTAGCTCAAGAACTTACTCGCTCTGAGGATCTTCCCTCTATCTATCGATTCTCTCGGCACAGAAATTCGCTAAACTGGATAGAAATTTGGCTGTTAGCTACCTGGCTGACAGCACGGCATTACTTGGTGTTTCCATCGCTTCCACCTATCAATATAATCAGCAATGAAATTAGTTTCCGATCCGACGATCGCCATGAAGATTGCGAACATGCAGGAACGAATGCGGTGGCATCATCCATTGTTTCAGAAATTAGGGATCGATCGGACGCGACTGGCACTAGATGACGGCAACGATCCAGCGCAGGGGTTTACATTTGGCGTGCTGGGAGACAGCGGTAGTAGCTCTTATCGGCACGATAGTCCGCAGCGCCACGTTTCCGAACTAATGCAGCGATCGGCACCTTCAGCGCGATTTATCCTGCATACTGGTGATGTCGTCTATTTGGTCGGCTCTAGCGAACAGTATCTCGATAATTTTATCCGCCCCTATCGCGAATTACTAAAGGGTGGCGATCGACATCCAGAGCGAATTGGTTATGACTCGATGGTCTTCAATCGCCCGTTTTTGCCCGTACTGGGCAATCATGACTACTACGATTTACCGATCGTCTATGGCGTGCTGTCGCAGTTATTACGCCCACTGCGGCAAGCTTTTCGGTATGCGATCGATCTAGACGTGGGTTGGCATGGTTCTTATCAGGGTGATGCTTATGCCAGAGCTTTTTTAGATTATCTTCAGGACATTCCCGAATCCGAACTCCAGCGGCATCTAGAGCGGCATTACACAGCGCAGACGCCGACAGGCAAAGCGTTGAATTATCAACCCGGACAGTTTACCCGACTTCCCAACCGTTACTATCAGTTTCGCTATGGCGGCATCGACTTTTTTGCTTTAGATTCTAATACCTTTAACGCCCCATTACCGATCGATAATAATGAGGGTGGAGATCGGCACCGTCAGACATTGCGAGATGAGTTAGAGCAATGTTATTTAGAGCGGGACGAGCATCTGCAACTCATCCAAAACCTAGATGCCGCGACCCCGCAGGACGATCGCGACTCCCTGGAAGAGTTGCTGGGCAAGGTCGAACAAATCGAAGAATTAATTCGCGATTTAGAAAAACAATTAGACCCAAATATCGTCTACGAAAAGGTCGATTACGAACAATTGGAGTGGTTGGAGCGCGGACTGATCGCATCTTGGCAAGACAAAACAGCGCGCGGACGGATGATTTATTTTCATCATCCCCCCTATGTCACCGAAGCAACCAAATGGCACCAGGGTCAGACATTAGCAGTGCGGCATTATTTACGGACGATCTTCGATCGCGTCGAACTAGAAGTTAAAGATCTGATGGATAACCGTCCCTTGGTAGATCTCGTCCTATCTGGACACGCACATTGCTTTGAATATCTAGAAACTCTAGACACCGGACATGCCGATCGAGGGATAAAGTGGGTTATCTGCGGGGGGAGCGGTTTTAGTCTGCGTCGTCAACGAGCGGAGGGAAACATCATTCAAGAACGGCTCGATGGCAAGTTGCAAGATGTCGCCGTATCGCATCAGTTTATCGGTAAAACCGGACGCGGCTCGCATAAAAGGCACGCTTACTCCTGTTTGCAAGTTGATGTTCTCCCCGGACGAGATTTGAAATTTAGGCTCAAGCCTCAAGTTGCCGAATATCATCAGCATGAGTGGCAGTATTATACGGGGGATAGGGGATAGGGGATAGTGGATAGTGAGTGGATAGTGAATAGTGAATAGTGGATAGTGAATAGTGAATAGTGAATAGTGAATAGTGGATATAGCGCTCTTAAATGAGAAACTTAACCCTCTTTTTCTTCCCTCTGCGCTCTCTGCGCCTCTGCGGTTAAAATTATTAGTATTTAATTACTGACAAATGAAGAAATGATTTTAGAGTCGATCGAGTAGCCACTCGATTGCACTTGCGACATCGGCGACGCGTTCGCCTTCGGGTGCGGGCGGACGTTGCACCATGACGACAGGTAAACCCAACTCCCGCGCGGCGATAATCTTGGCATAAGTCGCGTCACCGCCGCTATTTTTGCTGACGATCGCTTGAATCCGGTACTCTGTTAGGATTTCCCGTTCTCGATCGAGACTAAATGGCCCGCGATCGAGTAATAATTTACCTGGGGGTAGGGGGATACTCGGATCGGGAGGATCGATCGATCGCATCAAGCACCAGCGTGTCAATCCGGCAAACGGGGCGAGTTGTTGTCTGCCGATCGTCACAAAGATCCGCTCAGCCCACGCCGGAATCGCCGTCACCGCCGCCTCGACACTTGCCACCTCAATCCAGTCATCTCCCAGCGAACGCGTCCAGGCGGGGCGCACGAGCATCAATCTAGGAATCCCCACTTGAGTCGCTGCACTAGCTACATGCCAAGACATGCGGGAGGCAAATGGGTGAGTAGCGTCAATGATGAGATCGATTTTCTCAGTCTGCAAATACTCAACTAAACCAGCCTCGCCACCAAAGCCACCAATCCGCACGTTACCTGCGATCGCCTTTGGCTCGCGAGTGCGCCCTGCGAGGGTCATAATTACTGCCAATCCGGGCAGATCGCTAGCCAGCGCGGCTAGTTGCATCGCCTCCCCAGTCCCACCCACGATCGCAAGTCGCTTCATTCTGCCTAGCAAGTTCGAGATACTTCCATAATAATAAGTAAGTCAGCGTTTACAAATCAATCAAATCCTATGACATCCACAGTTTATGACTTTTCGGCTACCAGTATCGAAGGTCAACCCGTCGAGATGAGTAGTTATCGCGACAAAGTTTTGCTCGTCGTCAATACCGCTAGCCAATGTGGTTTCACGTCTCAATATCAGGGTTTGCAAGAGTTGTACACTAAATACGCCAGCAAAGGATTTGCGGTACTGGGTTTTCCTTGCAATCAATTCGGACAACAGGAACCAGGAACCGCGACGGATATTCAATCTTTTTGCGAAACCAGATTTGGGGTCTCTTTTCCGCTATTCCAGAAAATCGATGTCAATGGTGCCAACGCTCACCCCTTATTTAAGTATTTGGAGAAAGCCGCACCAGGAATTTTGGGAACGGAATCGATTAAGTGGAATTTCACCAAGTTTTTGGTCGATGGTAGCGGTAATGTCGTCAAACGCTATGGCTCGAATGCCGAACCCAAAGATATCGCTAAAGATATCGAAGCACTGTTAAATTAATTAATAATTAATAATTAATAATTGGGTTGTTAGGGTGGGGTTTACACTTCTAAAAAGGGATATATTGTAGGGTGGGCACTGCCCACCACAAGGATTGCAGGTGGTTTTTAATCGATTTAACTAGCGATCGATATCGATAGTTTGTCTCACGATCGGTTGATATTGCTATTTTAGAGAAAGCTGAATCCGATCGATCTATGTCACTGAAAAATACTGCCAAAGAAACACTAGAAATCCTCACAACCGGAACGTATACCAACAAATCGGGAACGGTAGTTGAATTTTTGGCAGCTCAACAGATGGCTGTCAAAAAAACAGTCTTATATTCACCGCAACACTCAGCAGCACTATTAGCCGCACCAGCCGCTAGTACAGCCGAGCGACCCACGATCGAAGTCACCGCCGAAACAACTCAAGTCGCCGCTCACAGACTCGTCCAAACTGAAAAATGTCGCGAACGGTTTCGATCGTGACTTTTGTCGTCAGTGATATCGCTCAAAATATAACTGGCGACTGGATTGCGATCGAGTACCTCTAACGATTACGCTTCGATGATGACACCCGAACAGATGTTTGGGTAGCGAGCGATTTTAGCTGCTGGGATGAGCGCAAAATTGCTCTCAAAGTTAGGGGACTCGATCCGCCAGAGCATCGCTCTAACTAGCAAGTTATCCCGATCGCATCTATAAAATTGTAGATAAAGTTTTAGATGTGTATGGTTTGCGGTACGATCTAACTTTAGCACTGGTATATAAAACTAGAAATTTAAAACAAGAGGGCAAGAGGCTGTGATTAGAGTAGCGATCAATGGGTTTGGGCGGATCGGACGGAATTTCATGCGGTGTTGGCTAGGCAGAAAAAATAGCAACATCGAAGTTGTGGGTATCAATGATACTTCCGATCCTCGTACTAATGCACACTTGCTCCGATACGACACCATGTTAGGCACCTTCGATGCCGACATCAGTGCTGATGACAACACGATTACGGTCAACGGTAAGGTAATTAAGTGCGTATCCGATCGCAATCCTGACAACTTACCTTGGAAAGACTGGGAAATCGACCTCGTAATCGAATCTACAGGTGTGTTCATCAGTCATGCGGGTGCTTCCCGACATATCAATGCTGGTGCCAAAAAAGTGCTGATTACCGCACCGGGTAAAGATGAAGATGGCACATTTGTGATGGGCGTCAATGACAAAGACTACGATCACAACAAACACTTCATCATTAGTAACGCTAGCTGTACCACCAACTGTCTAGCGCCCTTTGCCAAAGTCCTCAATGACAACTTCGGCATCATCAAAGGGACGATGACCACCACCCACAGCTATACTGGCGACCAACGCTTGCTGGATGCTTCCCACCGCGACTTACGTCGGGCACGAGCTGCGGCGATGAATATCGTACCGACATCCACTGGTGCGGCTAAAGCAGTAGCTCTAGTATTGCCAGAACTCAAAGGTAAACTCAATGGGATTGCCTTGCGGGTACCGACGCCAAACGTTTCGGTAGTCGATCTAGTCGTCAACGTGGAGAAGAAAACCTTCACCGAAGAAGTCAATGCTACCCTCAAAGCGGCTGCTGAAGGGTCGATGAAAGGTATTTTGGACTATTGCGAGTTGCCACTAGTTTCGAGCGATTTCAAGGGTACTGATGCCTCTTGTACGATCGATTCTAGTCTGACGATGGTCATGGGCGATGATATGGTCAAAGTGATCGCTTGGTATGACAACGAGTGGGGCTACAGTCAGCGGGTAGTCGATCTCGCCGAAATCGTTGGTGAGAAATGGGTTAAATAGTGGATGGTGATTAGTGGATAGTGGATAGTTTATCGATTAATTATTACTGACCTAACGAAAAGAAGCCTCATCACTTTGTGATGGGGCTTCTTTGTCAATTAACAAATGAATTGCTGTTAAATCAAATAACC
>NZ_JANLWO010000838.1:0-2169 GCF_031364565.1 Chamaesiphon sp. OTE_20_metabat_361 | reverse complement strand
GGCTGAGCCTACGGCAGGCTGCGGGAACTAGGCGGTAGTCGGCGGATTGTTGAGGATGAGGTGCGATCGCTTTTAGAAGCATATAGCGACAGGAAGCGCGAGACAGAAGCAATTGGCTGGTTTGCCGATCGCAAGATTGCCGACGATCCACTAGAATTAACCTCGCGAGTTAATACCAGTCAGGTGATTGGAAATGATACGCCAGAAAGTGATTTTTATGCCTGCAATCGCCCGCTGACTGAATTATTACCAACTTTGAAAGAGCGGATCGATTCTCCACGGGAGACGCTATGCGAACGCATTGTCTTAGTCCATCGATTGCGTGAAGTCGTCGCTCAAGTAGGCTTTACACGCTTCGAGCCAAGTTATGCCGACATCGATGGCGAACTAAATCTCAACGTCCAATCTGCCGCTCTTGCCGCCGAGCCACGGTGGTTTCCAGCGATCGAAAACAAAGGTGAAGGGGTATTTATTTCCTTCAATCCAGCCGCGATCGATATATGGAAAGAAACTGAAGCCGTCATACAACGCGGTAAAGAACTCTTAAATGGTCATCAAACTTGGTTAGCCAGAACGGGACGCAAAGATGAAGATTTTCCCTTTCCAGGGTCACCCTACGTCATGCTCCATTCCCTCTCACACCTGCTCATCACCACAGTATCCCTAGAATGTGGCTATTCCGCCAGTGCGATTAAAGAACGAGTTTATGCCAGCGATAAGTATGGCTATGGTATCTTGCTCTACACGGGTTCGTCTGGCTCCGAGGGCACCCTCGGTGGTTTGGTACAAGTAGGCAAACGGATCGAATCGATCCTCGCCAACGCCCTAGAATTTGGGAGACTCTGCTCGAACGATCCAGTCTGTGCCCAACATAAACCAGCAGAAGCTAATGAAGAGAGATTCCTGCATGGAGCCGCCTGTCACGGCTGTTTGTTGATTGCTGAAACATCCTGCGAAAAGGGGAATGAATTTCTCGTTGGCGAAGCCTCTCCCTGGAGAATCGAGCATTAGTCGTTAACACTGTCGAAAATCAGGGTGCAGCCTTCTTCCCCGACTTTCTATGAGTTCCCCATTTCTCCAACTTAGTCGTCCATCACTCGAAAGTCTACTAAAGACGATCGAATCTGGGCGGATTACCTTCCCTATTTCACCTACTGCGCTAGCTACGATCGCCTCAGCCCAAGTTCAGCCGATTGCTACTGAGTTAAATATGCTCTGGGAGCAGGGGATGAATATCGCTAATCTTGTCTATCTACTGCGATCGATCTTAGCCGAACGCGAGTCCCAACAAACCCAACGCAACTCGTTGGTTGAAAACCTGCCTTCGGCAATCGATCTAGTCTGGACGGGTGATGAGATTTTGGGAGCCAGCGGACGCGATACTAGAGTAGTCGTGCAAGAGCTATTTCGTACCGCCCAGCGATCGGTATTAATTTCTACCTACGCGATCGACAAAGGCGAAAATGCCGCCACTCTCTTTGGTGGACTAGCAGCCAAGATGGATAAGGATTTCCAGCTCCAAGTCAGGCTGTTTCTTAACATCAAAAGGGAATTTAAAGACACTACCCCAACGGCTATTTTAGTCAGGGAATATACCCGCCGCTTTCGGACAGAGATCTGGCCAGGAAAGAGACTTCCAGATGTATTCTACGACCCGCGATTACCTACGGTAGGCTACGCCAACGTTAGAAATAGGGGGTCGCACAAGAGCTTGTCTCCATGCTAAATGCGTAGTCATCGATGAGGAATACCTACTGGTGACTTCGGCGAATTTTACGGAAGCTGCACACGTTGGCGTAGCCTACCGGAGGTAATCGGAATATTGAGGCTGGGGTGATGTTGAGGGATAAGTCCGCAGCGAAGGCTTTGGGCGGTCAGTTTGAGACTTTGGCAGTACGGCAAATTTTGAAGCAATTATCGATCGAGTATTGCGCCCATAATAATTTATGAAATCAATCCTTTTTCTCGAATAATTTCCATTGCTCGATCTTCTCCAATTTTCTGACAAAGAATTTTATAAGCATTAGATTTAATGATTGCGGAAGGATGATCGAGTGCATCTGTCAGGGTTTGGATAGGGAATTCTATGCTTTTTACACGCTCCCATTGTGGATCGGCAGGCACTTGAGGAATGCTCCGACATAGAAATAGATCGGCATTAGATAGTCG
>NZ_JANLWO010000788.1:0-7219 GCF_031364565.1 Chamaesiphon sp. OTE_20_metabat_361 | reverse complement strand
ATCGCCAACTCAGATTCAGTACGATTTAGCCACTCGCAAAGTGAAAATACTCGCGTTTTCGGCACATCTGCGATCGCCGCTAAACCACCATTCATATCACCATAGAGCGTACAGTAACCCACTGCCATCTCGGATTTATTACCAGTAGAGAGGAGTAAGTAACCAAACTTATTGGACATCGACATTAACAGTGTCCCGCGAATGCGTGACTGAATATTTTCCTCTGCTAGTCCAAATTCTGTCCCTGCAAATAGTGAATCTAAACTGAGATCGAAACCCTGCATCAAGTTACCAATCGGGATAGTTTCAGTCTTAATTCCCAGATTAGCAGCTAGATCGATCGCATCAGTGACAGAATGCTCAGAACTATAGGGCGATGGCATCAGCACGCCTAAAACATTTTCGGCACCAATTGCTTCAGCCGCAATTGCTGCGACTAACGCAGAATCGATGCCGCCACTCAATCCCAAAATTACTTTTTGGAAACCACATTTTTGGATATAGTCGCGAACACCCAATACTAATGCTTGCCAAACTTCGACATCGGCACTATCATTTAGCGGCTGAATTTTTGCTAGATTTAGATCTTGTTTAATTCGATCAAATTCGATGATGATCAAGTCTTGATCGAATGATGTCCCACGACAGACTAGCTCACCAGATCGATCGAATCCCAAGCTACAACCATCAAAAATCAGATCATCATTTGCTCCCACTTGATTAACATATAAAACTGGTCGATCATACTTGATCGCCGTATGTTTGAGCATGGCTTCACGCACGCTCTGTTTACCGACACTAAAAGGCGAAGCTGATAGATTGATCGATAAATCAATATCATGATCTGCTAATTCAGCGATCGGATTTACTAAATAACTCCGCTTACCCCAAAAGTCTTCGTCATTCCAGAGATCTTCGCAGACTGTCAGCCCGATTTTAATCCCATCAATCGTGAAGTGATTTGCCTCACTACCTGCCGCAAAATAACGATTTTCATCAAATACATCATAGGTGGGTAGCAGCCGCTTATGGAAGATATTTTGGACTTCTCCCTCTGTTAAGAGTGCAATACTATTAAACAGTGGCTTGCTACCTGTAATTGCAGAATTGAGATTAGGAGTAGCCAATCCAATTAGTACCGATAAATCCGGTGGTAGATCGATCGCTAATTGCTGAAGTGTCTGCGCCATCTCGGCAATGAAATGATTATTGAGTAACAAGTCTCGTGGTGGGTAGCCGCACAATGATAGTTCGGGTGTCAGTAGTAATTTAACTCCTTGATTCGCTACTTTATGAGCGACTTCTAAAATGCTTTGAGCATTCTTTTGAAGATCGCCAATCGTCGGATTGATTTGAGCCAGTGCTATTTTCATAATATGTTATACAAATAATAATGCCTTGTCTTTTAGTGGTGCAAACGCAACTGGATCAAAGCGAAACAATGTAGCTGGACGACCACTGCCACGAGCAGATTTGTGATTTGTTTCTTCTAGAAACTTTAGTTTGATTAAGCGATTACGAAAGTTAGAATAGTCAGAGAAAGATTCACCTAAAACGGTTGAATATAACTGATATATATCACTGAGCGTAAATAATTCGGGGAGGATATCAAAAGCGATCGGACTATATTCTAGTTTGCTTCTAAGCCGCTGATAGCCGTATTCAATAATTTGTTGATGATCGAAGGCGAGTTCAGGCAGTTTGTCAATTGGGTACCAAGCAATTCCGCCGACTCCAGTAGCGATTAATTCGGCAGCTTCATACCGAACTAGAGCAAAGTAACTGACAGATAAATATCTGATATTATATCGATCAACTGCTTCGCGCGGGTCTCGATCTGGGCCACCAAATGTATACAGTTGCTCTAGATATAAATTATCAACCTGAATTTTTTCAGCCAAGATTCGATCAGCAGCAGCCTCTAATGTTTCACCTGTTCGCACCAGTGTACCAGGCAGACACCAGGTGCCCAGATAGGGTTCATCCTGACGCATAACTAGTAGGATTAGTAATCGATTTTGCTGGGTATCGATCGAGAAGATGACATTATCTACCCCTACTTTAAAGTCAGCAAGGATCTGTTTAGTTGAGTTTTTGTCGATCGAGGGAGTCATCGTTAGATTAATTGAGAATTGAGAATTGAGAATTGCGGATGCGCGTAACTCCTGACGGAGAGGCTACGCCAACGTCGGGTTTCCCGACGGTTTAGCGGCGTTTTTATTCGGGGGTTCCCCCCGAATAAAAAAACGACAAGACAGCGCGACAAGACACAATCGGTGGCGGTAATAGAACGAAGCTAGTATTCTTAACCCGAACTGATGTTATTTATCTACAATTGGAACGCTAAATTCGCTTATTCTGAAACCAAGCCTGTAATTGTTGACGACAAGTAGATTCCAAGATGCCGCCAATGACAGTTAACTTATGATTGGAAGCCGCACTGTCTGGAATATTTAACACCGTCCGCACGCTCCCCGTCTTAGCATCATCAGCCCCATATACCAACAACCCCAGCCGCGCCGCAACGATCGCCCCAGCACACATCGGACAGGGTTCGAGCGTCACATATAGCGTACAGCGATCGAGATGCCAACTATTTAGATCTGCTCCCGCCGCTCGAATCGCCACAATTTCCGCATGAGCTGTCGGATCGCGATCGCGTTCGCGGCGATTTTCACCCTCAGCAATTATCTCACCTTCAGGGCCGATGATTATCGCCCCAACAGGCACCTCGCCCGCATTTCCCGCCTGAGTAGCCAACTCGATCGATCGTCCCATCCAGCGTTGATGTACCTGGAAATCTATATTCATCGCCAGCGAGAAGAAGTTAAAGGTGAGGACATGGCGGCTCTCCAGCAGTTATGGTGATAAGCAAGACTTATTGAAAGGGGAAAGGGGTTTTGATGGCACGAGCGATTGATGTTTAAGTAAGCTATTTCCCCAAAATAGCAGGAGAGCCAACATGGCTAACAACTTGCTAATGAAATCACTTATGCCATTACCATCCCACCATCGACATTAAAGGTTTGCCCAGTAATATATGCCGCCGCTGGATCTGCGGCTAAAAATCTCACCATTCCGGCAACTTCTTCGGGTTGTCCGTATCTACCCAGGGGGATGAATTGTAAAATCCCTTCCGCTTTGAGATCGTTTGTCATATCTGTGGCGATAAAACCCGGTGCTACCGCATTGACAGTAATTCCCCGCGTGGACAATTCCTTGGCTACTGTCTTGGTGAAGCCGATTACCCCAGCTTTGGACGCACTGTAGTTTGCTTGCCCTGGATTGCCCATTTGTCCTGCGACTGAGGCGATATTGATAATTCTGCCGGACTTTTGTTTGAGCATGATTTTGCTCACCGCGCGGGTGCAGGAAAATACGCCCGTGAGATTGGTATCGATGACAGCTTGCCAATCCTCGATCTTCATCCGCAATAGCAGCGTATCGCGGGTAATTCCGGCATTATTAACCAAGACATCGATGCGTCCCCATTTGTCCATCACGGTACTGACGAGTGCATCGATTTGGTCGGCTTTGGAGACATCAGCCCCAATCGCTATCGCTTCACCACCACTACCGACGATTTGAGCCACTAATTCATCCGCAGCACCACTAGAACTAGCATAATTAACGGCTACTTTAGCGCCCACGCTGGCTAATTCTAACGCGATCGCACGACCGATTCCTCGGGATGCACCCGTCACGATCGCGACTTTTCCGGCTAATAAATCAGACATTCTCAACTTCTCCATCTACACAAATGTCGATCTTACGCGATCGAGCGCTCATTAATTATCAATTATCAATTATTAATTATCAATTATTTACTGCTTACCACCAACCGACGACGAAGCGAGTCGCTACGTCGTTTAGCTGTTTCATTTTCGGGTTCTAATGCCAAGGCTTGTTCGTAAATATCTAAAGCTTGAGATGGGAGTTTCTTTTGTTCGTACGCATGTCCGAGATTATTCATCGCCATCACATACTCTGGTTCGAGCTTGATTGCTTCTTTGTACTGACGAATTGCTAAATCGTACTGTTCTTGTCCAAAATAAGCATAACCGAGAGCATTGTATATTGGAGACATTTCTGGACTCGATCCATCTTCCAGCTTGATAGCTTTTTTGAACATCATAATGGCTTGGATAAACATTCTTTTCTCCAGATAAATACTACCTAATTCGTAATATTCTGGAATCGTGCCGCGCTCACTTTTGAGTTTCTTTTCTAGTTTGTTGAGTGCGTTTTCAATTTTCTGAGTCTTCAAAATTTGTCTGAGGATAGCAACAGCCGCCACACTCAATAGGAGCAAGAAGGCACCCAGGTAAACTACGAGTAAATTTTTGTCTGAAAAGTCCATTGGTAAGCAGTGGGTAGTAACTAATAAAAGCAGTGGCTAGGGGCGATTGGCTCCTCGATCCACGAGGTACTCAATACCTGACTATCTATGATAACTTGAGAGCCAACTTATATGTCTTAGGCTTGATAACAATTAACTAGGGAATAGTGGATAGTGAATAGTGGATAGTGGATAGTGGATAGTGGATAGAGAGTTTTAATGCAAGTCTCCCAGTCCCCAAGTCTCCCCGTCTGTCTTGAAAAGGTGCTCTACTTGGGGAAACCCCAAGATCGCACTTTTCGCTCCCCGTCCCCCAGTCTCCCAGTCCTCTACTGCAATCCCCAATACTGAATCCGCTGTCCAAGCCAGCCGTCGGCTTGCCAACGTTCGATCGAGCGATCGACTAATTGCCGCAATGGATCGTATTGTAATCCTTTAGGGATGACAATGCCCAAGGCTTCGATCGATAATTTGTCGGGTAATAGACGATAATTTGGCGCGGTTTTGCTCCAGCCGATGAGGAGGCTCCGATCTGCGGCGATGGCGACAACTTTGCCACTAGCGAGCAATTGTTGGGCTTGGCGATAGCTATCGACACCGACTAATTTAGCTGTAGGGATGAAATATTGGACGGCAGAGATCGTGGTGGAGTTATTGAGTACTGCGACTTTTTTACCAGCTAAATCGCTACTTCTAGTAATGTTCGGTCGATTGGTAATTATTGCCGTACCATCGAGATAATAACGCCGACTAAAATCAACTACTCGCGATCGAGTTGTGGTAATTGTGACTCTGGCAATTGTCAAATCTACAGTACCATCGATCGCGACTTTGAGCCGATCTTGATTAGTAACTGGTACTAGTTTAACTGCATCGGGATTATTAAATATTTCGGTAGCTAATTTACGGGCGATATCGATTTCCAAGCCCTGTAAATTTCCCGATCGATCTCGAAAACCTAATGGTGGTGAGTTATCTTTGACTGCAACGATTAATTGCCTACGTTGCTGAATTTCTTTGAGCGTTCCCGCTTGAGCCGATCGGGAAAGATCGATACTCGCGATCGATAATAACATGAAAAATAAAGATTTGAATCGATGTGATTTAGCTTTATTTTTCATGCCTAATTAGTAGATATTTGTAGGCTGGATCGAGCGAATGTGAAACCCAACTCTTACCACCATTGATGGGATAGTTGGGTTTCGTTCCTCTACCCAACCTACAGTCTGTATTAGGCTATTGTGCTGCGGCTGCGGCGAGTTTGACTACTTGCTCGAAACTTGCGGGATCGAGGATCGCGATTTGCGCGAGCATCTTGCGATTGAGTTGGATGTCAGCTTTTTTCATGTTGCCGATCAATTGGCTGTAGCTCATGCCATGTTGACGAGAAGCTGCATTGATCCGGGCGATCCATAAACGACGAAAATCGCGTTTTTTCTTCTTACGATCGCGATAGGCATTCCGTAATGCCTTCATTACTTGTTGGTTAGCAATCCGATAGAGTTTCGAGTGAGAACCTCTAAAGCCCTTTGCTAACTTGAGAATTTTGTTGCGGTGCTTCCGCGCCACGTTACCGCGCTTTACCCGAGTCATAGTTTAAATTAGGTGATTTGGTGATTAAAATTGCTCTACGGCATTATCGATCGCGATTTACGATCTCAGTCCTCAAGCTACCAGTTGTGATTTACTGCACTTATCCAGGTGGACAGTTACAAGTAAGGGAGCATCCCGCGTACTCTGAGTACATCAGTCTCGTCAACGGCAGTTGCCTTGGATAGGCTCCGACGACGATCGGCATTTTTGTGTTCGAGCAGGTGGCTTTTAAACGCCTTACGACGCATGATTTTACCAGTGCCACTAGCGCGAAAACGCTTCGCTGCTGCTTTGCGGCTTTTGAGTTTCGGCATTGGAGTAAATATGTTTAGACACAATTTATTATTGTACTCGATCGATCCCATAAATAGATAGGTGTTAGGCTTTGGGCTTTAGGCTTTAGGGACGGAGCGTGTTCCCCTTTCTTGCCCTAATACCTAAAGCCCAAAGCCTAATACCTATTCCCTATTCCCCATTACCTGAGTAAAAGCGACCTTCGCCGCAGCTTGTTCGGCGGCTTTCTTTGATTGTCCCGTACCTGTGCCCAGATGTCGATCGCGGAACCAGACTTCGGCGATAAAGCGTTTGAACCTGTCGAGTTTGAGCGGATCTTCGTAGACACGGTATTCTGGTAACGCTTTATAGTGCGCTTGCGTCCACTCTTGGAGCGCATCCTTATAGTTTTGACGCGCGGGATCTTGGAGAATTTCGGTTGCTAGTTGCTGAAAATGCGGATCTAACCAGGGACGGACTAACTTTAGATTATTAGTTGTCAGATACAGCGCGGCGAGTACCGCCTCAAACGCGTCAGCCAGCCGCGACACTCGCCCAGAAGGATCGCCCACCGCCGAAGCAGCTAGAGTCAGATAGCGATCGAATCCGTATCCATCAGCGAGTTGCGCCAAAATGCGATCGCTCACCAATACCTTCCGAATCGCCGAAAAATCACCCACCGACTTATCGGGATAAGTTTCCCACAAAAATTCGGATGCCGCCAACCGGACGACTGAATCACCGATGAATTCTAACTGCTCGTAATTGGGCACTCCCACTGTCGGATGCGTCAAGGCAATATCCAACAGCGCCCAATCGATCTGTGTATCTCCTGGCAATCCCAACCGAATCATTAATTTTCCTAATTCCTGTTGTCGCCGTGGGTGCATCAGTATTTTTACTCGCTCAAAAAATGGAGAAAAGAGTCGGAAGTAAGCCGGGTTCTGTTATCTCTTGCGAGACGGTGGTTATCTATCTGGGTAGTTTGTTACCAAGTACCTCAAGCGGATCTAA
>NZ_JANLWO010000780.1:0-11620 GCF_031364565.1 Chamaesiphon sp. OTE_20_metabat_361 | reverse complement strand
GACTATCGTCTGGTTTGGGAGCATCCCACTTTTTATTTAGCGATCGCTAATTAATCTGTTAAGGTAGGCACAGCGATGGGCTAGTACTTGAGGAACATTTTCAAATTTCCACTGTGCCCCAGATATTTTAGTGCGACGGTCAATCTGTTTAATTGTAGATTCAATCGCGCCAGAGCCAATTGAACAAATTTGTTCGGCTTGAAAATAATCATAATTAATTATGCGGTGACGATGTTTCTCTAAATAAGCACAAAAATTCTCAGCTTGTTTGAGAGTACAGTCACTAAATAATTCAATAGTTTCATTAACTTTTCCTCGCCATAATAGGCTTCTAGCTGTGAATAATCTTTGATTAGAGCCTCCAATCTTATGGAGATTTTCCATTAAATGAAACCAATCAAGAATCTCTCTTCTTTCACGATCGGTTGCAAATTCTTTAATAACATTCCAAACTCCATCATGTCCACCTCCTAAGCAAGTAAGAATTGGTGCTAAATTTTGATTGTTCACCCAATTAATTATGCTCCCATTTTCCTGAAATGAGCTGGCAATTGCTTGTCGATCGTGTAAGACTGCTGCTTTGTATCCTTTCCAGCTACACGCCTCTCCTTCTGGTGTTCGGACTCGAACATTCCCTCCATCTACACTCACTTCTGACACTGGTGACTCAGCGGATGGCAATTGAAATTTCTGTTTGTGAATTAACCTTTGTTGCGCGCTTTTTGAGATCTTCATGCCCGTGAGGTATTCTACTTCTTCTGCTGTCCTTTCGTAAGAAATTGATGCGCTTATTCTTAAACAACATGCTTCCAAGTATGGACTAATTTGTGAGTGACTTTTTAGATCCAACTTCTCAGCTTGATTGCTAGTGATTACTAGTTCTCCAATTATACTTTTGATTTGTCTTTTGTATCCACCACTTTCTCTTGTGACACTTTTGATAAAAAAACTCCCACTCCTGGCATCACATGTTCTTGCATGGCATCTCTTACCGCTTCTTCTATTTTCCCCAAACTAGTTAGTTGCTCTTTTGCTGTATTTCTATACAAAATTTCGGCAATAGCTTGACTGTGTGCTTCAATTGCTTGTTGTTCTTCTGGTGTCATCACATTACCTTGAATTTACTCGCTTTAATTATCTCAGCATTATGCTCGATCTGCTCGATCTAGAGGTAAATTCCTTAATCCTTCCACTAGTACAAAAGGTTTACTTGTCCCGATCGAATAAAAAGTGGGATGCTCCCCAACATCCAGACCACAATGAATACTTATGTACATTTAACTGAAGACGATTTACGCAATGAATATGACAAATACTTAGCGACTAAGGAGCATAGTCATGCAACATCAGAGCGGACAAGATCGATCGCCAACACCAGAGAATCAAATCGTTAGTTCAACAACGATTACCTGTCCTCAATGTGGCAGTGCTGAGGAGCTTAAAAACACCATATGTAATGGTATTCAAAAATGCTATTGTAAGAGATGTCTTTACTATTTTAGCCCTTGTAGTAATGACGACGTATGGTTAGTATCGGATTTAGGTTTAAACTTTCCGATCCACGAGCGAAGAGGAGAAAGTGTAATTAACTTTCGTCCCATCGAACAAGAATGGCTCAAAAATGCCAGTAAGAAATTTATTAAATATAAAGCTAGTAGCGGAGTAAGCCTGAGTTTATTAAATCATAATCTCATCGGACATAAAGAGTTCTCATATTTTTTGAGAGCGCACCCGGAAATACATTGTTTTGAGGACATAGATCGCTCACTCATCGTAACATACATGGAGGAAAATCAATCAAAAGGATTATCATCACAAGCAAAAAATAGTCGGCTGGTTAGTCTAGCTAATCTATTTGAAACTGGAACCGTTAATGGCTGGTTTGTACTCCAGCCATATTTAATCAGAAAAGAAGACTATTCTAAATACGATACAAAACCATTACCTCGCTATATTCCATCTGAAGTAATCTACAACCTTAACCAACACCTAGATAGCTTACCAGAACCATTAATGAGAATGGTATTAGTTATTCAAGAGTGTGGACTACGGATCGGTGAGTTGTGCCAATTACCATTAAATTGTCTGAAACAAGATAGTAAGGGTGGGTGGTTTATTCAGTTTATGAGATTGAAAACAAAACGTGAAACTACTCTACCCATATCGCCAGAACTCGCTCAGATTATTAAGCATCAACAAGAGTATATCAAACAATGTCTGAGTACAGATTATGAATATCTATTCTGTGCGAGAAGATCGGGGCAGAAAAAATTCACTCCGGTACCATCAGTAATGCTAAGTCAGGCTTTTGTTCGCAATCTAAATATATTGGCTGATAAATTTGATATCTGCGATCGATCGGGTAAGCGATGGAAATTTCAAAGCCATCAGTTTCGGCATACTGTCGGCACTGGGATGATTAATAATGGCGTACCACAGCACATAGTCCAACGTTTTTTAGGTCATATGTCCCCAACGATGACATCAGTATATGCCCACATTCATGATTCTACGCTCAGAAATGAAGTAGACAAATATCTCAGTACCAAGATTGTCAACATTAATGGCGAAGTAATTCAATCACTCACTACAGAATTAGATGACGATTCATCCCTCCAATGGTTAAAAAAGAAGGTTCTAGCCGAAACTTTACCTAATGGTTATTGTAGCTTGCCCGCTCAATTAACTTGCAACAAAGGTAACGCCTGTCTAACATGTAGCGACTTTCGCACTACCATAGAATTTCTCGATCGACATAAACAACAACTAGAAAGGACTAATCAAGTATTAGAAGTCGTTCAAGCCAACGGTTGGGAGCGACAGATTCAAGTTAACCAAGATGTCAAAACCAATCTAGAAAGAATCATTGCTACTCTGGAGACGAACCTTGATGTCTAAAGAGGATGGCAAGGCTTTGAGAATAGCTGCTCTCAAAGCTGCTGCGGTAGCCAAGCAACAACGAGCTGCTGAAAATTTAGATAAAGCTATTAATCAGCTTGTCAAAAATAATGAGCCGATGAGCTTTGCCAATGTAGCGAGAGAAGCTGGTGTGTCAATTAGTTACTTGTATAAATATCCAGAGGTTAAGGTACGAGTTTTAGAGCTAAGAAATCAGCAGCAGCAAGCCGGAAAACCCCATCAACCTCAAACTGCTTCTGATGCCTCTAAAATCGTCATTATTAATGAGCTAAGAGAGAAAGTTAAAAAACTTGAAGCCGAAATAACTAAATTACGCAAAGTAAACGAGGGCATGGCAGGAAGACTTTACCAACTTCAGGATATGCAAGTCATGGTAGAAAGATTGACAGTGGAGAACGAAGAACTAAAAATCCAAGTAACCGGACAGATAAAAATACCTGGGGAGACAGGCTCACTTTTAGGATCTGCTCATAATATTACATCGATTAGCCAAAGGCAGAAATCACCCGTCAGTGACGTAATCAAAGCTGAACTAGCACAGTTAAATATTTCCCTCAATAGTACTCTAACCAAAAGAATTAAAGCCGCGACAGAGGAACGAGTTTTAGCTGCTATTACTGCCCTCAAAGACCAACTGACTAGAGCTGAAGTTACCAATCCTGGTGGTTGGTTAGCTACTGCCATTCAAGATGGGTGGACGGCGGCAAAAACTATTACCACTCAACCGCAGCAAGAGATATTTACCGTGTCAGTCGAATCACAACCTACAACTAAATTAATTTCCTTAGATCGGCTCAAAATATTAAATAATATCTTCCAGAACGATGATTGACAAATTACCACCATTGAATATCGAAGTTGAGGAAAATATTTTAGGTGGAGTGCTATTAGATCCTCATGCAATCTTGAGAATTATCGATATCATTAGTTCTGAAGCTTTCTATATAGAATCACACCAACTTATTTATCGAGCAATTTTAAATCTATACGAGCAGCAACAGCCTACAGATCTGCTAGCCGTTAGTAGCTGGCTCAAAGACCATAAACTCTTGAAGAAGATTGGTGGCGAAGCGAAATTAGTTCAATTGTTAGAGCGGACTGTTAGTGCCGTTAACATCGACCATTTAGCGCGTCTGGTTCAAGAGAAATATCAACGTCGTCAATTAATTGCTACTACTCAGGCTATTACCGATCTAGCTTATGATACCGCAACTCCAATCGATCTAGCTCTGGAGCAAGCGGAAGAAAAGATATTCAATATTAGCACCAACAAAGCAGACCGTTTTCAACCAGAAACTATCGAACGTTGTCTGACTGATGTATTCAATCAGATCGGTCGAGATTCACCACCATTGTACCCGACGGGATTGCGAGATTTAGACGGACTGATTGGAGGTCTGGTCAAGCAAGATCTGATTGTGATTGCTGCTAGAGCTTCGATGGGTAAAACTTGGCTGGGATGTTATTTGGCTAATTATCTAGCAACTACTCAACAGCAACCAGTAGTTTTTTTTAGTGCAGAGATGTCCAAGTCTCAGTTGACCAAACGATTCTTAGCAATGCACTCTGGGATAGATTCTCAGCGGTTAATTAGGAATGAGATCTACGAGCATGAATATGAAGCATTGGTAGCTGGATTAGAGAAATTAAAGCAACTACCGTTAATTATTGATGATACTCCTGCCAGCATTCAAAATCCCTCACGAATGCGCTCTGTTTTGAGAAGAGTTAAATCTGAGCGAGGTGATTTGGGATTAGTTGTGATGGATTATATTCAAAAGTTAGGCGATAGAGCCGCAGGTAATCGAGCGCAAGCAGTGGGTAAACTCTCTGGAGCCTTCAAGGATATTGCCAAGGAGTTTGATGTCCCGTTTGTGGCATTGGCGCAGGTGAATCGTGGGGTCGAGAGTCAGGCTAATAAGCGTCCTGGGATGGCTGATATTAAAGACTCTGGCGATATCGAGCAAGATATGGATGTAGGACTGTTGCTGTATCGAGAGGAATATTATGATGCTACTACTGATGCTAAGGGGCTGATGGAAATTAATGTGGCTAAGAATCGGAATGGGGCTACCGGAACTTGTCGGGTGGTGTTTGAGCCGACTGTGGGTGGGTTTAGTGACAAGGGGTAGTAGTTTGACGTTGGAGAATCTTTCATAACGTGAAAGTGCCTCTAGGCGAGTACTTGAGACAACGTGGGTAAGATAAAATTCATTGTCGCGCTCTTATTTTGCGCTAGAATAGGTGTTTGAGTAGCAAGTAAAGTCGCTCTCTGCCTTGCCTATGAGTTCCCTGCGAATTCTCGTATCCAAACCCATTCCAGTACCCAAATCACCTGAAGTCACTCGTTCTTCAGACCTTCTTGCTGACTTCCTCCGACTAAAAATTTCTGCCAATACCAGGCGAAACTACAGCAAGGCGATTGCTGATTTTTGTCGTCGTAACTATGACAGCGAAGTATCCAACGACCTTCTCACTCAATTCCTTTCCTTACATCAGCCAGAAGCCGTCTATCAAGTCCTCCAGTACCGACAACTGCTGATTGAGGCTAAATTAGCCCCCAGCACAATTAACATCCGGCTTTCGGCCCTAAAATCCTTCGTCGATTACGCCCGTCAAGCAGAGCAGTGTAGCTTCAATCTCGCCGATGTGAGTTGCTTGAAAGTGGAAAGTTATGGTGATACCACAGGGATTGCTGTAGCTGGGTTTAAACAGATGCTCCAAATTCCAGACCGCAGCACCATCAAAGGTATTAGAGATTATGCCATCCTGCGATTGCTTTGGGACAATGCCTTGCGCCGGAATGAAATCTGTAGCCTGGATGTGGGTGATTTCGACAAATCTGGGCGGTTATCGATTTTGGGGAAGGGGAAGATCCAAAAAAGCCAGATCGACCTATCGCCAGCAACTACAACTGCGATCTCACAATGGTTGACTGTCAAAGACAACTATCGATCGTCCGATCCTCTATTCACCAGCCTCGATCGCCGCAGTAAGGGACATCGGCTGGACGGTAGTACTATTTATCGCTTGGTGCGAGAGTTTAGTGCAGCAGCGGGGATCGATAAGATAGTCTCTCCCCATCGGATTCGGCATAGTGCCATCACCGCCTATCTTGATGCCAGCGATGGTAATATTCGAGCCGCTCAAGGTTTGAGTCGTCACACCAATCTCAATACTCTCACTCGCTACGACGATAACCGTCATAAATATCAGGCGATTGCTACTAATACTTTGGCAGATCTAGTTTAAATTTATCCCAGTACTGAAGATTATCTTACTTTTCCACCTCCTCAAATCGGGGTGGATCTGTTGGCTTTTCGAGCGAAAACATCAAAATTTTAGAATCGGCTCTAAGCAATGTCTGGTATAAATTACAGAAAAAACATATACCGCTAATACACCTTAGCGGTATATTTAAAGAAGCCCCGAAACAGTGAAGATTTTTCAGCGAAAGATGTCGAGTATGAAATCTTCTAAATTACTCGGATGATCGATCGCCAAACTATTCCCAAATTTCACGGCGTGCAGCTATGGATCGACCAACTACTTCAATCACTACCACCGCCACTTTCATCCTCGATGCCAATGAATTAATTAGGGTATTTACCAACTTCCTCCAATTCGATGTGGCTTCCGGTGGTGCTAGTGCCGAAACCATCCGCACTTACTGGTGCGAAGCGAAACAGTACTTGCTCTGGTGTGAAGCCAATCAACTCCAACCCCTAACTGTGACGCGGGATGCGATTAAAATCTACCGTCATCATCTCGTCCAACAAAAATATAAACCCGCTACCATTGCCCTTAAATTAGTTACCATCAGTCGGATGTACGATGCAGCGATGGAATATGGACTGCTCTCTCAAAACCCCGTCTGGGGCGTAAAAGCACCCAAACGACGCGGCGATCCGGCTGACTCGATTACCTATCTCACGGCGGCGGAAGCCCAAACCTTACTTCAAGCTCCACTGACTAAATCCACACCAATAAAAGTCCTCCGCGACCGCTTCTTGTTGGGGTTGATGACATTGGAGGGGGTAAGATCGATGGAAGTTTATCGAGCTAATGTGGGCGATATCGTGCGCTCTCCCACGGGGGTGGGGATTACCGTGATGAGTAAGCGACAACAACGAGTCGTACCGCTGATTCCCGACTTGGTGGATTTACTAGACCGTTATTTACTCGCCAGGAGACAGGCTAAATTTATTACTACCGCTGTTACGCCGCTATTTATCAATCTTCACCATCCCCGCCATCAAATCGACCCAGACCGAGAAGATCGCCGCTTGTCGAGACGGGGGATTAGATTCGTTGTCGATAGCTATCTCACCGAACTCAACCTCAAGCATGGGGATGGACGGACTCTCTCGGCTCACTCTCTACGGCATACAGCGGGGACTCTCGCGATTCAAAATGGGGCATCTTTGCGCCAGGTGCAGGATTTATTGGGTCATGCCGATCCCAAGACGACGGCAATTTATACGCATATTGGAGATCGGTGGACGAATAATCCGGCTCTGAAGTTGGGGATTAACCTCAATCCCGAATAGAGGTCGAGCGCATCTACAGCAATCGGAGCGAGGAAATAATCGGGTCATCAATACCCTTGCGGAATTTGTGATATAAGTGAACTACTTAAACCTCAAAATTATGTCAGAGCGTTCGTCAAAACGAGACAATTACCTTATTACCCCAGATAGCTATATTACGCTCGGCAATCATCAATCCCAAAGTGGAAATTATGAGCGTGCCTTAGCTGCTTATGACTGCGCCGTGCGACTCGATCCTGGCTATGCCAGATCCTATAACTATCGCGGTTCATTCAAGTATGCGAATTTGGGTGATATCCAGGGTGCGCTGGCAGATTTCGACTCAGCCGTTAGGTATGACCCCGATTATGCCGTTGCTTATGCCAATCGCGGTTTGCTTAGGTATCAGCAATTAGGTGACATTCCTGGAGCCTTAGCCGATCTCAATCTATCGATCCTCCTCAACCCTCGCGATGCTTCGACGTACACCACTCGCGGTTTGATTAAATATGACAGACTTGATGATGTTGAATATGCTCTAGCAGATTACGATCTAGCGATCTGCGTCGATCCTAACTTTGCTCCGGCTTATAACTGTCGCGGACTGTTAAAGAATGTTAAATTGATGGATATTTCAGGTGCCCTGGCGGATTACGATCGGGCGATCGAGCTAGATCCTACCTTATCTGAAGCTTATTATAATCGCGGTACGCTCAAGCATCAGGAACTTGCAGATCGGTTGGGGGCATTGGTTGACTATGACAGAGCGATCTCCCTCGCTCCCAATTTAGCTGCTGCTTATTTTGCACGAAGTCTGCTCAAACGTAATCTGCTCGATGACGTTCGAGGGGCAAATTTCGATCTGGATCGTGCAATTAATCTCGATCCTAATATTGTCGATGCTCCCTGAACTATCCTGTCGGAAAACTAGTTTTTTGGGCGTGGTTTGTAACCTTTGAGTTCGCGAACTAGGGACATTGCCTCATCAGTATTAGACTGTTGCTGTTGTTGTCGATAGATATTTGCAGCGGTAATCAAATCGGCGATCGCCCCAGCTTTGTTGCCAGTTAACTTCCGTGCCAAGCCCCGATTGAAGTAGGCATCGGCATAGTTCGCGTTGAAGGCGATGGCATTGGTGTATTCGGCAATCGCCGCCTTCTTATTGTCTTTGAACTTATCGCCGCCCCGCTTGTAAGCAGCGATTGCTCTTTGCTCGAACTGACTTTTTGGTGCTACGGTAGCTAGAATCGGTGTTGCTGGTTGAGCCGCAATTTTAGGTTTTGTTACATTTGGGGCAACCACTCCTAAAACCTTCGTTTCTGTGACAACAGGAGTAGCGATCGACGATCGCTTGTTACTCGCTAGCCTGAGAGCTGGTTGGTTAAGTTCCACAGGTTCGGCGGTTGCTACTGGCTTTGGTCGCTCAGGTTGACGAGCGACTGGAGGAACGATCTTCGACGCTGCTGGTTTTACGACGATGAGTGGCGTATTTCTGGTAGCTTCGCATCTGCTCAATTCGCGATTTGCCAATTGATATAGATCGGTTTTATGCTGCTGTCTGGCAAGCCGAGCGGCTTGGCGTAAATCTCCCATCCCGATGTCTGCGTCATTCATTTTGCTGCAACGAAGAATGCCGCGATTGAGGTATGCCTTAACGTAGGTAGGATCGAGTTCGACCGCTCGGTTGTAGTCTAAAAATGCACCCAATGGGAAATTCAGCCGATTTGCTCTAAACAAACCTCGGTGGAGATAAGCCGTCGTGAAATTTGGTTCGAGATCGATCGCCCGATTGTAGTCGGCTAAGGCTCCTTGGCGGTCGCCTAGCTTATCTTTGAGCATCGCTCGCTCGTTGTAGTTATCTGGCTCGTTAGGATTGGTGGTAATTTCTCGATCTAATCTGCTGACCTCGGCTTGCACTTGGTTGCGATCGCGCCAAGATAGATCTCCATCAGCCGCGACTGCTGGTGCTGTGGCGAAGCCCGCTACTCCTCCAATGCTAATAATTGCCGCAATTCCCATGCTACAGGTTTGAATCCTGATATTTTTCACGATGAACTAACTTCTCCACTAATTACCCAAAACTCGCGATAGATAGTGCTATCGATCGCTATCATGCCACGCAGCAATTTAAACCGCCTTGGGTAAATTAGCTTAAATCAAGACCGCTCGAAGATTAACACGCCAAGTTTTCTGCTTGAGATGACAGTGCCTGGAGTCGTTCGCGGAGCGTCGGCTGTGCCGAATCGACATCAACGCCAATTAGTGATTATGTTTGAGCAAATTTCCTAGTTGGGTAATTCGGCTTTTGAGATTTCCCATCTCTTTTCGCACTCTTAATTGCTCTTGCGCTCTACTCACCACGTTCGGCAATGTACCTTGCGCTTGAGCGATCGTAAACAGAGCCTCTAGTAAAGTTTCTGCCGTGATGCTCTCCTGTTGACAGAGTGCATCGATCTTCTCTTTGATCGCTACCTGCAATCGGATCGGCTGTTGTTTGGCGATCTCTGGATATCGGGCTAATAAACCTCTCAATTCGTCTAGTTGAGTTGCCGGGGAATTAATGGGTGGGAGATCGGCGATCTGTGTTGTCTCTGTTAGGATATCTACTCTCGCCTCGGTTACTGTTGGTTGCGATTGACGATTTTTGATGTCATTGATGAGGCTCATAACTTAATTAATTTTTGGTATTTAGGGGCTAAACTGAGTTTGAGTTTCTGGATGATTTGCTCGATCGGATATTCTAGATGCCCAGCTCCCAAATCTGTTGGGCTAACTTGCTTATCGATCGCCTGTTTAAACACATCGCTCTCTAAAATATGCGACAACATTAAATCTGCACCCGCTACCGTACTCATCGCTTCAATACTACTGCTGGTAATTTTGGTTGGCTGTCGTCCTACCCATTTTGCCCGAAATGGGACTACTCCCAGTAGCTCTCGTCCTGGTAAGGCTGACTTAAACTCCTCGATTAAGGCTAGTGTCCTTACTAACGATTGCACTCCTTTGGTTGAAGCCTCGGCGGGAATCAACCATTTATCCGCCGCTCCCAATGCGGTTTGTGCTAAGTGACTCCGCTCTGGTGGGGGGTCGATAATAATCGCGCCAAACTCTCGTTCGAGTGGTTCGAGTCTTTGGCGCAGAGCAAACAAACTCATTCCACCAGCGGCTAATTTGTAGTTGGCTGCTTCTAATCCATCGTCGGCGGGAATTAGAAACAGATTGCTATTGTCAACGATCGGTTTTTCAGTGGTTGGAGGTACCTGTACGATCGCATCGACCGCACTGAGTTTTGAATCAGATAGGGTGATGACTTCTAATAACGTTGGTTGATTTTGCTGGAGATCTATGCCTAAAAAGGCAGTCAGACTCGATTGAGGATCGGCATCGATAAATAAAACGGGTATCCCCAATCTGCCTAAGTATCGCCCTAGCATGAGGGCTACGGTCGTTTTCCCCTGACCCCCTGCCAGTCCTAGTGTTGAGATAATTGGCATTGGTTGCGTTTTTAAATTTGCACTATTATATGCTAAAACAAATAATTAAAAATACTTTGATACTAATTTACTTTAATATTAAAGTATGATTGAGTCACGATCTTTTCGGCAGCGAACGAGAGCCAGCTAGCCGAAGCTTTTGCGTCGTCTCAAGTCGCTCGGCTTAAACACTACACTATTCATTGCTATTATTCAAAGACGTTTTCCTGATGCGAGAGTCACTTTGTTTAACGCAACCCCAACCCTAGATTGTGCGATCGTGGTAGACTAGACAAGGAAAAGTCGAACATACTATTCTGCTCTAAAACCATTATACAAATGTATAAAACTACTTTTGTATAATAGTTGAGAAGTAACCCCCTTCCATTGTTTTAGCAGGTAAAACCTTATGGTAAATATTGCTATTATACAAAAGTACTTTTGTATAATCTATTTAAAGTGTTATTACTCTAACGTATTCGATCGTTAACTGATGGGGGAAACGCAGAATTCGGACAAAATAGCACGCTAAGGCTGTAAGCCTTTCTCTAAAACACTTACAGAACATCACTTCAGCATCTTAGATAATCGCAACGATCGAAACTGTCCAGCCCCAGTCGCTTTATTTTGTCGCCAAACATAATCGCCAGTCAGATTAATATGCTCCCAACCCAGCGGCGATAAATATGGCAACAGCTC
>NZ_JANLWO010000760.1:0-1811 GCF_031364565.1 Chamaesiphon sp. OTE_20_metabat_361 | reverse complement strand
TCTCAAAATAGTAACTAGATTTAAGCTCTAGACTACTAGTTTAGCGATACTCATATTTAACCACCATCGGCTTGACATTCTCAGGTGCGATCGAGCTATTACTGTCGATCGAAATTTCATGGGTAAATGGCTTAGATTTACCAGGGGCGATATCGATATCGATCGGAATAATTGCTTGCTTGATCGAGATATCTTTGGAAATAAACTTCGCCACAATGTAATAGACATAGTGAGTTTTTTCGCTGCGATTATCGATCGTCCCAGTGACAGTCAGCAGCGATTTGTCCGAACTATTTCGAGTGACAGAGATTTCTTTCAACCTTAAGTCTTTGCTGACCTCAACACCAGTTTGAGTCGGAGCCGAATTCTGAGCTAAGACCGGAGCAGATGGGCGAGGAGAACGAGCTAACGCCGATTGAGCTAATGGTAACTTCAGACTGAAACCTCGCGCTGAAGACTGGATATCTAACAAGCCCCAGATCCCACTGACAAACATGATGACAGACAAACATTGACTGGTTTTCATACAGTGTGAGGCGTTCAGAGATGTGTGTCTTAGCATACTAATTATCTTAATCGGTTTAGTTTCACGAGCGGCAAGATTCGCTCAGCTTCCGCATATTGGCTGGAGTCAGATCTATGACAAAAGTCTTAGAACCGATCGTCTCAAAATCCGCAAAATAGGATGACAACTGCGTTCTCTTATTTGTACCCATTTAGACAGACAGAATTACTGTCGCTCGATAGAATTATTAGTAATTGAAATAGAGTCCCTCTATTTCACCAAAAACTCAACTATTTCGCTCGATAACCTACAGCGAGCGCGGCTACGCCAACGAGTCCCTTATCAGCACTCGGTAACTTGTAAAGATATTGTGGAGAAAGTTGTCCTGACCGACCAAGGTGAGTGAAAATAAGAGATTGAGGAAATAATTGCCGAGGAAGTTTATTGATGCAGCCGATTCGTACATTCAACGTTTCTCCTTCCCTACCAGCCTCCCTCGAACCCCTACGGCAGCTTGCCTACAATCTGTATTGGGACTGGAATACGGAAATTAAAGAACTATTTAAAAGACTCGATCGCGACTTGTGGGAAGCCACTCGTCACAATCCAGTCGCCTTACTCGCTAGAGTCAGTCAGTCTCGCCTACAAGAAGTCGCTGCTGATGATGGGTTCCTAGCGCACATGGAACGGGCATTGGGAGAACTCAACGCCTATTTACACGACCGCAGTTGGTACAAGCACAAGCGCGCCGACAAAGTTGGTAAAGAGTGCTTTGCTTACTTCTGTGCGGAATTTGGATTGGTAGACTGTCTGCCGATTTATTCTGGCGGCTTGGGCGTACTTGCTGGAGATCACCTCAAATCTGCTAGCGATTTGGGTTTACCCCTAGTCGCAGTTGGCTTGTTATATCAAAAAGGTTATTTTGCTCAGTACCTCAACGCTGAAGGCTGGCAACAAGAACGTTATCCTGTTAACGATTTTCATAATATCCCCGTCCAGTTAGAGCGCAAACCCGATGGTTCAGAGCTACGGGTAGCAGTAGAATACCCCGGTCGGATGGTGTACGCCCGCGTGTGGCGCGTCCAAGTCGGTGTCGTCCCCCTGTACTTACTCGATACCAATATCGAGCCAAATAGTGCCTACGACCAAGATATTACCGATGCGCTATACGGTGGCGATCTCGATACGCGGATTCACCAGGAAATCATGCTTGGGATCGGTGGCTTCCGCGCGCTCGAAGCGTTAGGACACAAGCCGAGCGTCTATCACATGAACGAAGGACACTCTGGCTTCCTGATTCTCGAAC
>NZ_JANLWO010000673.1:0-1977 GCF_031364565.1 Chamaesiphon sp. OTE_20_metabat_361 | reverse complement strand
TCTTGCTTCCAGTGTTAAGGCACCCTGATTTACTAACTTCAGCTTTAGCAGCGATTAGTTGTGCCGTAGATTCTTGTAGTCCGATCGCAGCCGAACTGTGTTGTAATTGGGCTAGCTTGTAAGCAGCTACAGCTAGATCTGTCTGTTTGCGACTGACTTTACCTTGCGCTGACAAGATTTTGATCCGATCGTGCTTGGCTTGAAATTCGCTCAAGTTAACTCGTGCTTGAGCTAACTGTGCTTGCGATAGCGAAACTGCAACTTGTGCTTCCCTGATGGCAATTTGAGCGGAGTTGAGTCGGACGGGTTGATTTTCTTTGAGAGCCACCCTAGTAGTGGTGCTGGTATCCGGCTCTGAAGTGAGATCGCTGCTCACAATGGGCGGTACTAAGGGCAAATCTATTCGTACTTGTTGACTGTTACTGGCTGGCAAGTGGATAAATCCAGCTACTACCAGTCCGACAATGCCAAATCCAGCAAAAGATCGCCCTAATCTTAATAGTACATTCATATTTTTTCCTCCTAATTTGCGGGTAGCATTGTTAGATTGGGGTACGTGCCACTTGGCGAAACGTCCGATTTCCTAAAGCCTAAAGCCTCTCATCGATGCCTTCGGATCGAGGGAATCCCCAGTGCCACAACGATTACACCAACGATCGCCCCCGTCCCGGTATAGACTAAGCTGGAGTAGAGCAGGTACCCACAGGCAGCGCAGAATAGCAGTGGTAAAATCGGGTACAGTGGCACCCGAAACGGGCGCGGTCGATCGGGATCGCGCACTCGCAGCACCAGCAGCGAGATGCTACTGAGCAAAAAGAAAAACCAGAAGATCGGCGCGGTATAGTCCACCATCGTTTTGAACCCGTCGCGCGTCACCATACCGAGTCCGACTAGTGCTAAGGAAATTGCCCCTTGAAATAAGTAGGCGGCGGTTGGTGTATTGTAACGGTCTTGCCACACGCCCAAAAACCGAAAGGCAGCGACATCTTGCCCTAGTGCAAAGTTAGTGCGTGCGCCCGTAAAAATGGTGGCATTAATCGAATCGAGCGTAGAAATCACCACCAGCAGGCTAATGACGATCGCTCCTGGCTCCCCAAATGCCCGCCGCATCAAATCGGCAGCAACGGCTGATGATTGAGCCATCCCTGCCAATCCCAAGCCCTTCAGATATGCCAAATTAAGCAGCACATATAGTGCGGTAATAATTCCTAACCCCCAGAGGAGCGATCGAATGATGTTGCGTTGGTAGTTCTCGATCTCAGCAGAGATCTGCGCGGCTTCGTTCCAACCACCATATGACAACAGCACGAATACCATTGCCGATCCCCAAGATCTCGTAGCAGCGCCAGTAGCCGGAGTGGGAACACTAGTGTCCGCAGGCAAGGTTAAGCCGATGATAACGATTGCCAGCAGTCCCAAGACTGTGGTAATCGTCAGCCAGTTTTGGAGCCGTTTACTGTGCTTCAACCCCAGGATGTTGAGCATCGTGAGGAAGACGATCGCTAGTGCCGCATAAATCCCTGCTGAAAATGTGCCCAGCCGCAATAATTGCGAAGCATAATCTCCAAATACAAAAGCAAGTAAAGCGATCGAGCCAGTCTGAATTACACTCAGTCGCGCCCAGGCAAATAAAATCGCAATCGATCGACCGAATGCTCGCTTTAAGTAGTCATAACTACCACCGATATTTGGATATGCAGTCGCTAATTCGGCATAGCATAAAGCACCGATAATGGAGATTACTCCACCCAAGCCCCAAGCTTGTAAAACATCAGTTTCATTATTAGCATTAGCCGCAACTAATGCTGGTGTCTCAAATATTCCCGCACCAATAACTAGTCCGACAATTAGGGCGATCGCATCAAATAGCCGGATTGAAGGTCTTGTTGCTATCGTCCTATTTTCGGCAATTTTGGTTAATTTAGGTTGCTCGATTATACTCACAGCTCTAATATCTGCTATGTGGGCAACTGGCGA
>NZ_JANLWO010000671.1:0-1986 GCF_031364565.1 Chamaesiphon sp. OTE_20_metabat_361 | reverse complement strand
TAGCTTCAAGCTCTATCAAGAGCGCTTAGTTGCCAGCAAAACCCGTCAGAAAACTGGCAATGCTGTCATTAACAAGCGGGTCGAAACTGAAACCGCCCAAGCTTCAGTACCTGTCGAAAAAGAGCGCATCGTCATCGAACGGATGCCTGCGACTGGGACGACGGCGGTAGCTCCTGGTGAAGCTACATTCCAGGCTGGCGAAGTATCTCGCGTCGATGTCTATGAGGAAGTGCCAGAATTTCACAAAGAGGCGTTCGTCCGCGAGGAAGTACGCATTAATAAAGTTGTAGAAAAAGAGACAGCCACCACTCAAGAGCAAGTTCGTCGTGAAGAACTTGATGTGAATGTTGATGGTCATCCGACGATCTCTGATGGCAAACGCTAAGCGATCTTAGACTGCAAAGGTCTTCTAATGTCGTAGTGGTAATATTGAGGTAGGAGTAATTCATAAATTGCCCCTGCCTCAATGAATATTTATACATTAGCAAAAATCAGCCGTCAAAAATCTTCGCGATCGAGCCAAAACTGGAGTAGTTAGCCACCCGCGCTCGTTTCAAAAAAATCTGCTCCAGTAACTTGCAAAAACACATCATTCTGAGAAAGACCATGCTTGCTGACGAATTTAAATCTAGTCAACACAATGGCGGAATCGAGGGGCGCGAATCAGTTGTTACTCCCACAAACATTCTGACCGAAAAAGTTATTTCTTTGTTAGAAGAGCGATTAGTCGTCGATTTGACCCGTCGCAAAGTTGGCGATATTGTCGTCCGTAAAGAAATTGAAACCCAGCTTGTACAAGTACAAGTTCCCATTCGTCGCGAAACGCTGATTGTCGAGCAAGTCAGCCCAGAATACAAGCGGATTGCCCAGATCGATCTCGGCACAGAACAGGTCGATACTACAGCAATTGCCCAGAGGATCGAGCGTGAATTTAGTTCGAGCGCGGGTGATAAGTCTATTACTGTAGAATTAGTTGGCAGCGATCGTCGCACCATTCAGGGTCGCAATTATTCACCACAAGCAGCCAGCGATTTGCTTGCCGAACTAGCAAGTTTACCCGATCCGGACTGGGCAAATATCCAGATCGAAATCGTGCTCGATAACTCCGATCGTCAAGCTAATTATCAAGCAGTACTCGATCGTCACAGTCAACTATAGCAGTCCGATGTGATGTGCAAGAATATTGTAGGGTGTGTTATCGCGTAACGGCTCGCGCTCGTCGGCTTTGCCGACGGTTTAGCGGCGTTTTTATTCAGGGGGAACCCCCGAATAAAAAACGACCAGACAGCGTAACGCACCAAAATCTATCTGATTTGCAAGAATATTGTAGGGTGCGCGATAACGCACCAAAAACTAATAAATTTCTAGCCCTGCTCAATTGTCGTCGGATTCGCGATCGCTCGCCGCTGATGCTTACGGATCGCATAGTAAACCCCGCCAGCCCCGATCGCTATAAACGGCGTAAACGGTAGCAACCACAGTAGTTCTAGCGCCAAATTCGTAGCTAGACTTCCGGCGGAGTGAGTTGAATTTTTCCAAGTTTCCCCGACCTGTACTCCAAAACTATACTAGGCACCTTTAACGTCAGCGTAGTCTGGCGATGTCTATTACTATCTTGCGGTCTCTCATCCTGCAAATCATAGACATCACCTTGCTTGTTCCTAAGAATCTGACGCAATTGCACCATTGTCTGATCGATCGACTCCACTCGTAGCGACAGCTCTGCTGTTTTGACCAATGCAGGTTTTTGAGGCATTGGTGTAACGGATTGAGATTCGGAATCGGCTACTAGATAAACACCTAAAAGTGATTGCTGGCAAGGAATTTGCCCAGATCGGAAAATCTTTTCCCAAAAAGGGTTGACAATCCTAGGCAGACAAGATATATTAGTAAAGCGGTCGAGGGAAACAGCCCAGCGGAATCGACGAAAGTCGCTCCTAGAGCCAACTACCTTCACCACTGAACCTAGACAACTATATAGTTTGA
>NZ_JANLWO010000663.1:0-4374 GCF_031364565.1 Chamaesiphon sp. OTE_20_metabat_361 | reverse complement strand
GAGCTTCACCCTCGCCACGCTGATTCAGAAAGGTGTCGGCCTAGTTTAGTTACTCCTTGACCTGAGACTCATGCGGCTGACAGATAACGAAGCGTTCGGTAGATGTGGTCTCATCTCTGCCATCAAATACCAGAGCTGGCGACGAATAGGTTTGGGAGCAGTGAGACGACAGTGAATTGTGATAATGCTCATAAACTAAGGCAACATTGATTTGGTGGCTAGCTGGGGTACGATCGATAGTATGCAGGAACCATTTTTTACTAGTAAGCAAGCGTCAGACATATCTGGTTGTACATTGCGCCAATTGCAATATTGGCGGGAAAAAGAGATTGTCGTGCCCACCGTCGGTTCTCAGGGAACGGGTCGGAGTGTCTATTACAGTCCATCGGAGGTAGTGGAACTGGGGATAATGGAATACTGTCTGGGAGCGGGATTAAATATGGAAATCGCCGATGCTGCGCTCAAAGCCTTAAAGGAGAAATCCCCCGACTCGATCCAGACAGTATCCCAGTCGTGGCTATTGTCTTGGGATGGACAAAAGAGAGTGCTAGATCTGGTTGATTTTGATGAAACCCAGGCAGTGGAGTGGTTGCAAGCAGGTAGAGTCATGATTCTTCTGCGGTTTGAAAAGGTAGGTTTTCTTCGATCGGTCAAAGATGCAGTAGCTAGTTATTTAGGAGAAACTGCCACTAATCTGCGAGAGGTATTTGAAGCAACGGCTCAAACGCCTTGTTTACTTTTTATTGATGAGTGCGATGCACTAGCTAAATCTCGTGAGGATATTCAAGAAATTGGCGAAATCAAGCGAGTAGTCAATACTTTTTTACAATTATTAGATGAATATGAAGCTAATAATGGATTATTAGTTGCGGCAACCAACCTGACCAGGTTCTTGGATGAAGCTGTGTGGCGAAGATTTGATGATACGATCGAAGTACCAAAGCCAACACAGGCAGAAATTGAGGGTATTCTAAAACAGACACTTTCTTCAGTCGAAACTGGAAAAATCGATTGGCAGTCGAGCGTGTCAATGATGATTGATTCCTCCGCCGCACAAGTTGTCAGAGTGGCACAAGATGCCGCTAAACGAGCGATCTTAGATCGAGAGGAGCTAGTCGTTCAAAAACATTTAGAACAGTCAATACAAGAAATATTAACTACTCATGTCAGATCGTTCTAAGCAGTTTCCCCACATTCCACTCAGACGGATCGAGACAGTCTCTGCACGTTCGGGAAGACCACAATCATCAATTTCAAATATTTGATTGCCTAAATATTAGGATTAGCTAGGAATTTATCTGTTAATAACGACGGTAGAGTTGTTTGAGTAGATAGGTGGATCTGTATTCATTCTGCGATCGATAGGTGTCCACTCTTTATTTTCAGCATATCTAGAATGACGATCGAGTGTTTACTTTTGTCATCGATCGCGGATAATAATAATTCAGCTTGTACTGGACGGTAGAAAATCGCATCGACAACTAAGTTCTAAGATTCTACGCCTATTTCTGCTAAAGCTTATTTTAGAGCAGCAGCATTATCTCGATCGATCTTAATATGCCATAATGAGCAGAGATTAGCTCAAATCAAATACCTATCTTATCATTAAAATGAAACTATTTTACTCCTCCAAATAATTCTCCAGAAATATAAAATACTGTATATTTAATAGATTCTAGAATTTGTACCCATCCCCAATCTCTGCATAATTTAGATCTGTCTGCAAAAATAAATCGCCTGGAAAATATGACAAGATAATATCTAACGAGTTGTTTTTATGGAATGACGTAAAAAAGTCTTTCCTAGCAGATCTAATCACTCTATCAGATTTATCCATGCCCAGTCTTTCTACTATTATTTCACCATAGGTTTGTCTTTCAATTCCAAAAGTTACTTCATCAATTTTTTTGTATTTAGAAGTGATTTTTCTATATATAGTTGAAAATGTATCACACCCCTCTGCAACCATGACAAATGAAATTGAGTAGTTTTCTTTTTCATCTTCTGGTATAGATAAAGTGTCCGATCTTACTGGAAATAAAATTGGTGGACTCCAATATTAATTTCTGAGTTTTTTTATCAATAAATTAATTGCCACAGGCGGCCAACTTTCCCTGTCTAGCTTGCTTTCTTCAATGTCTTTTTCTTCATCACTTAATGCTTCTTCTAATAAAGTATCTGCAAATCCAAATGGATACGGTAATCCTTGCATTTTGCCGATGGATGGATTGACATCAATGTACAATTCTTCAGTTGGTAGACGTTTCCCAACTCTAAAATTTTTTGTCTTCTGTTCTCTTTCCGTGATATTCCTGAGAAATTCAATATTTTCAGTACGTTTCAGAAACCAGATCGGCCAAAGTGCGACCACGGTAGTAGCAAGGACTTGAATGTACCGATCGCGTTCTAAATAAAGAATTCTTTGGATTAACGATTCTCGATCTTCTCCCGTTTTGACACCAATAGATGGAAATTTAACATCAGCTACATCACTTAATAGATTCTTAGCAAGAAAGCTTTCCCAACCACCATTATCTTTCACTAATTCCTTAGCATATTTTCCCCATTGCCGAATATTATCATCATATTTACCTTCAGTAGCTCGTCCAGTTCCATCAACAATTTTTGTCAATCTTTGGGCTGGATTATTCGGGGCATCTAAAGCATAAAAATTTCGACATTGATAGATAGTATTGATAAAGCTATTAACTCGCTTTTCCTTCGATCCAACACTCTTACAGAATAAAGATTGCCACAGTTCTAGGCTAATATCAAACGCCGAATCATCATCTGCAAATAAAGGCATAAAATTAATCAGATCCTTCTCATCATTGATATCTTGAATACTTCTAATACTTGGATCGGGTTTTTCCGTTGAGTCTGGATCTAGTTCCTTGAGTTTGGCAAGCACCACCATCCAGCGGATGCGATCGAGTAATACATCCCTGTTATCTTTTTTTGAGTCGCTGTGGCTATCTTTGGATTTGGTCATCGGGTTATCTGCACTCGCGTAATATCTTCACAGTAGAGTCATTTAGCGTCTTCTGCGGAGAATATTGTCCTGACAACTTACTCAATCACTTGTCACGGCTACTATTTGGACGGCAGCGTAGGTGGGGTTTTTTCCTCCTACTATAGCCATAGACGATTTACATGTCAAACAATATTGCTTATAGACACGTAGCACCTATAAGTAATATCCGTAAAATGGCTTGTGCTGAATAGCTTCACACTTTATTTCACACTGCTGTTATAAGATATGTATATCAGGGCATGATAAAAATAATCATCTGCTCCAGTCCCACACCATGTTTGCGAAAGTCGCAAAAGGCACGCCGAAAGTGATTGATGTTAATCCGCTCATCGCCACACCGCCATCAGAGGTGCCACTAACAAACGCGCCCTTGGTCAGAGCGATCGCGCAGATCAGGTTTCCGCCGATTCTGTCGATCGAGCAACAGGCGTTTGTCGGTTCATTTCAAGAGGCGATTCGGGCAGAATACCCGACCCTCGAACCTGTGAAAACGCAAAGTCTAATATTGAATACTGACGGCGCATCCGTAACTCCGACACTTCAGACAACCTGGTGTTTTTGGAATGCAGATCGGACGTGGCGGATCTCCCTAGCAAGTAATTCTGTGTCGATCGAAACGACTAAATACACCAGTCGCACCGACTTTTTGGCACGATTAGAAAATTTGCTGGTCAAACTTCACAGTAACTTTCACTTGTCGCAGATCGATCGAGTGGGCTTACGCTATATCGATCGGGTTGTCGGTCAAAATCTGGAAGACATATCACAGTTGATTCGACCCGAAATGGCTGGGATTAGCTGTAGTGAACTTCAAGAGTACGTTCATCAAGTGCTGCACGAGTCATTATTTTTATTGCCAGAAGCTCAAATATCAGCTAGATGGGGTGTCATGCCTGCAAATGCTACTTTTGACCCTTACGCGATCGAAGCTGTCCCCGAACGTAGCTGGATACTCGATCTAGATATATCTGCGACAAAGCCCCAAGTATTTAACCTTGAAGCCCTCATGCAGCAGGCTCTCAGCTTTACCGAGAGAATCTATACATTCTTTCGCTGGGCGGTAACTGATGAATTTTTACGACGCTATGGTGGTAAATTATGAGTCCTCTGTTAGAAACAACAACTAATCGTAGCTTGTCTTCCCAAGCCCAAGGAATGTCTACCGTAGAGGATAGATTATCGACAAGTCTTAGTTATTCGATCGATTCAGCAATATTTACGAGCGATCGCAGCACAGCAATGGTGGCGGAAATACATAAGCATCATCTTTTAGCTGCTCTAAATATGACAACTAGCGGTGTAGAGATTGGAGTAACCATTCCGAAAAGTGTCTTATTATC
>NZ_JANLWO010000580.1:0-2486 GCF_031364565.1 Chamaesiphon sp. OTE_20_metabat_361 | reverse complement strand
CGTTGTCTTGTCTTGACGCGCTCGACCTGGAGGGAACCTCCAGAACGCGCGTCGCTGACGCACACAAACGGGAGGTTTCCTCCCGTTTGTGTGCGTCAAGACAGAGGGGCTGGGGGTGAGCGGATGAAATCGCGCTGAGGCTTCCTCAGCGTGCGTTTCACCAAGCAGGGCAAAATCTATGCTTCATACCCTAATTCAGCAACGGCCGAAATCGAAACCCAAAAGCCCAAAACCTCAAGCCTAAAACCTCAAGCCTAATTATGCCTACCAAAGTACTACTAGTCGAAGATTCGCCAATCGCCCTCGAACTAATCAAACGTCTATTGACAGATAGTGCTGAGGTTGAAATTGTCGGTACGGCGCAAAATGGACGAGAAGCGCTAGACCTAATCCCCAAAGTCAATCCTGATGTCATCTGTAGCGATTTGCACATGGCACCGATCGATGGTCTAGAGCTTACCAAACAAGTGATGGCAAAGTTTCCCCGACCCATTTTAGTAATTAGTAACTTCGTTCGAGAAAACGATACCAAGCATATTTTTGGATTACTCCAAGCTGGGGCTGTGGATATTTTCCCCAAACCAGCTAGTAGCGACTACACCGATTATGCCCGAGTTCAACACCGACTGATTGCCAAAATCAAAATGCTCTCACAGGTAACTGTCAAAGCAAGAACCCAAAGTTCGGAACTTAGATCCGATCGCAGTGGCAATCTCGTTGGCGTAGCCTCTCCCCTAGAGAATCGTAGCAGTGCTTTACGCGCGATCGCCATCGGCGCATCCACTGGCGGCCCTCAAGCCATTCACAAAATCATTACCTCACTTCCCGCAGATTTTCCCATACCGATAATTTGCGCTCAACATATCGGCGATGGCTTTTTGACCGGATTGATTACTTGGTTGAAAGAAGATTCGCAATTACAGGTTAAAATTGCTCAAATGGGTGAAACTCCCGCACCTAAAACGGTTTATTTTGCACCAGAACGAGCGCATTTAGAATTTGATGCTCGGGGCAAATTTATCTATAGTAACTTTACAACTGCTACCGGAACTTGTCCCTCGATCGATACGTTATTTCAAGCGGTTGCTCGTACTTATGGTAGTGCTAGTGCGAGTATTTTGCTGACGGGCAGCGGTACTGATGGAGTTGTCGGTACGGAAGCGATCCAAGCGGCTGGCGGCACGACGATCGCTCAAGATGAGCATGGCTGTCTGATTTTTGAAATGTCCAAATCGGCGATCGCTTCCGGTTGGGTCAAACATGTACTCGGACTCTCAGAAATCGCACCTTTTTTGATTGACAAAAGCGAATATTAATTAATAATTATTAATTATTAATTATTTCCAGTAGGGTAAGCAGTGCCAGCCCTTTCAATGCGAACAAACGCACTATTTTTTGACACTTGATTTCATTAGGGTTTGATGAGTTTCGAGCAATCGGGCAATAGAAACATGACGCTGCGGCAGATCTTGACGATCGAGCCAAACTTCTGCCCCGCTCGATCTTAGTAGTTGAGTGCCCCTGTTCGAGCGAATTACCAGCGATTTATCGCTCGAACAGGGGCACGCTATGATTGCATTAACTTCAAAACCGCATGATATGGCGATTGCCTCCAGCACGCTCCGCGAACGATACAGCAATACAAATGTTAGCGTTGAAAGGGCTGGCAGTGGCCACCATCTAGATCTAAGCTAATTTCTGTCCACTAAATATCTGAATCGACCTATTTAATTAATAATTAATGTTGGATATCGATCGATTATATCAAAAATGGCAAGAATATTATCTGTTAACATCAGTTTCCAGTAACGCGCAAACGCGAGATAGCGTATTCACGCAATTAGTTAATGCCCATAGTCTACCGGATCGCGATTACCACAATCTCACTCATATCGACTGCGTGCTAACGACGATCGATCGGTTTAACGATCTGCAAAATCCGCGTGCTGTCTATTTAGCTGCTTGGTTTCACGATTTTGTCTATGATTCGCAGGCTACCGATAATGAAGCTAAAAGTGCGGTAGTTGCGCGAGAATTGCTGACAAATCTCGGCGAATCGATCGCGACGATCGACCGGGTGGATCGGCTAATATTAGCCACAAAAGGGCATCAAATCGATCCGGAAGATCGCGATCGATGTATCTTTTTGGATGCAGATCTAGCCATCCTCGGTACAGATCCAGTCAGATATCAAGCTTACCAGCAAGCAATTCGACGGGAATATAGCTGGGTTTCAGATGTTGCTTATCGAGCTGGACGCGCCCAAGTTTTAAACAGCTTTCTGCAACGCGATCGCCTTTACCATACCGATTTACTATTTGCTGAGCTAGAAGCGATCGCCAGGTTCAATCTCACCGGAGAAATAGCTTTACTCGAACAGATCTCTTAATTTAATGTGAGTGTTCGGGTTAAGGATATTTGCTCCGCTCTAGCACCGCCCTCGATTGTGTCTTGTCTCGCTGTCTTGTCGTTGTCTTGACGCACAC
>NZ_JANLWO010000490.1:0-2859 GCF_031364565.1 Chamaesiphon sp. OTE_20_metabat_361 | reverse complement strand
CGGATCCGATCTTCTTGAGATAGTTGAAAACTTTGGTAGTGGCGATCTGGCAGCAGATCGGCGAGATTATTGGCTTCTTCATCACTACCAACCGGACAATCGAGGCTGACTGGCTGGCGATTTTGGTACGCCATTTTGATTTCTTGCCATTCCATTAGCGAAATATCTAGTGCTAAGGCAATTTCGATTTCAGTAGGTTGGCGCTGGTGCTGTGCTTGGAAACTTTTGGTAATGGTTCCGGCTTGTTGCACTAGTGCAAACCACCGCCGAGGCATTTTCAAAACTGAGCTTTTGTCGCGCAGATAGTGTTGAATTTCTCCCCGAATGTAGGGCATGGCAAAGGTGCTAAAAGCATATCCTTTACCAACTAAAAATTTCCAAGCACAGCACCAGCGCCAACCTACTGAAGTCGAAATTGCCCTCGCATTAGATATTCCGTTAATGGAATGGCAAGAAATCAAAATGGCGTACCAAAATCGCCAACCAGTCAGCCTCGATTGTCCCGTTGGTAGTGATGAAGAAGCCAATAATCTAGCCGATCTGCTGCCAGATCGCCACTACCAAAGTTTTCAACTATCTCAAGAAGATCGGATCCGCGTTCAGCAGAGCTTGGTGTCACTAGAACAACATACCCGTCAAATTCTAGAATTTGTGTTCCTCCACGATCTCACTCAAAAGCAAGTCGCCGAGCGGATGGATATCAGCGTAATTACCGTCTCCCGTCACGTTAAGAAGGGTTTGAACGTTCTTAAAGTCATGTTGGTAAATAACGAAAACTAATAAGTCAACATTCGCGGTTTGCTGAGGATTATCTCGGCAAACCGCATCTTTAGTAACCGATACTCTTTGACGATCCTGTTTTTTTCTAAAGTTTATCTTCTATTCCCTATTGCCCATCTGTCTTGAAAAGGTGCTCTACTTGTCTCGCCTTTGTCTCCCACCTCCCATCTCCCATCTCTTCCCGGATTTACGCCGTAGACTACTAGTTAATTATTCACAAGCGATAGTATCGATCGAGATGTGGGTAGTATAAAAATAAACAAACCTATTAGCAGCAGAGGCGATCGATCTCTGAGTGCGTTACAGGGTAAGCGCCCGATCGTTCTAACCGTTGTCAAAGTTATATGTATATGAATATTCAGGGAAGCGAGGTATAGAAATTAATGAATAAATCTTGGTTTTATCTAGTAGGTACGATCGGTACTTTATCAATCCTCACTACTAGCTGTGGGGATGGTAGCAAGCCACCAGCAACACCATCGGCAAGTCCTGCGGCGGTTGCTAGTCCTGCGACTCCTACCCCTGTAGCAGCCGTTCCAGCCGCAACTACGACCCCAACGACAACAATGCCAGCGGTGGGCACCAAGCCGCTCGTGCCTGGTAAACTTGGCGTGGTTGTCGCTTCAGCAGGCTTAATTCCGCCAACGAATGGCGATAATTGGGCAAAAACGGTTACGAAGGGTCGCACAGATCCCTTTGCCACTCTGGTGCTACAGCCGATCCTAACTAAAGATCCGCTGATTGCTACAGGCAAACTGCAACCAGCAACCCCGAATACCAGTAAGTCTCCAGCAATCAAGTCCGGGGTAAATAAATCCTTACCAACTATTAAAACTGGGACTAACTCCACCAATATCGCCGACGTTCCAGGTAAAACAAAAATTGCGAGAAAGGGTGCCAACACCAACGATTCAGGAATTACTCGCGATCGTAACTCTGTAATTTCTAAAGCTGGGATCGATAAAGTACCATCAAAGTCCACAGCGGGTAAAAAAGTTGCTAAAAACAACGTCTTGCGTCCTGTAAAGATGGCAAATACGCCATCTAAACCAGTTAAAGTGACTAACATTGCGGCTCTGCCACCAAAAGCTGTCGAAAAACCTTTGCAAGCGATGGCAGTAGAAATATCTGGAGTGATTGAAGTCGAAGGGAAAACTCAAGTTATTGTGAAGCTACCGAGTGAATCCTTTAGCCGCTATATTGAGGTAGGCGATCGGATTGCTAACGGTAGAGTTTTAGTCAAACGGATCGAAGGTCAAAATAGTCTTTCCCCAACTGTCATTTTAGAGGAAGTTGGCGTTGAAGTCTCGCGTAGAGTTGGCGACAAGCCTGCACCAGAAACTCCTGGAACAGCCACGCCACCAATTAGATCTTAACAGTTTTCATGATTTTAATTAACATCAAGCCCGATCGATTCGATCGGGCTTTTTTGAGATTAATAGCAATCGATATCTCTATCTATCTACCGCGTCCAAAAAACTGACTAACTCTTGCAACTTATCCCAAGCAACACCACTATTCAATACGGCGGTTGCCAGCTCGATCCCTTGTTGATGTGCGCCGATCGGGATAATATTGGCTACTTGGAGTGCTAATCCAGCATTGATCGCCACTACATCGCGTTGAGCGGGAGTGCCTTTGCCTTGCAGCACGGCGGTGAGGATCGCCGCATTTTCCGCCACATTGCCACCTGCGAGAGCCGTAATCGGCGCGGGGGTAATGCCTAGCTCTACCGGATCGATACTGGTGAGTTTGACTTCACCATTAGTTAGGATGGCGAGATCTGTCGCATCGCCCAAACCAGCCTCATCCAAACCTTCGCGCCCATGTAGCACGATCGCTTGTTGAGTACCGAGGATACCTGCGGCTTCGGCAATAACTTCGAGCAGATGGGGCGTATATACGCCGATAATTTGTCCCGTGGGGCGCAGCGGATTGACAAGCGGCCCGATCAGATTAAATACCGTCCGAATCTTCAATTCTTGGCGGAGCGCAGCCACGGCTTTCATGGCTGGATGCCAGCCAGGAGCAAATAAAAAGGTAATGCCAACTGCGTCTAAAGCGGCAGCTACTCGATCG
>NZ_JANLWO010000464.1:0-5442 GCF_031364565.1 Chamaesiphon sp. OTE_20_metabat_361 | reverse complement strand
AGGAATGATTTGTGGAGCCTTAATTAGACAGGCTGGTCAAACTGACATATTAGCTAAGGCATCCATAAAAAATCTCTCTTGATTTGCACATTCTTTTGTATAAAACCCACTAACTACCGATAATATGTTTGCGACGATCGCCTGAGAAATCCTGCAATAATGCCATCAATGCCGGAACTACCGTGGGAGTAAGGATGGTGGAAAATGCTAACCCACCAGTCAGCGCAATTCCCAGCCCTCGATCGAATGCCGATCGCTGTCTGGGAAAGATTGCTAGCGGTACTATGCCTAAGATGCTCGTACCTACGGACATAAAGATCGGTAGTAATCGATCGTGCGCTACATTGTAGCGATCTACAGACATCTTGAACGATCCGTACTCATCCGATCTGGAAGAATACAACCCATCATCTACAATTGAGTGAGACGAAATATTATCCTTTGAACTTAGACTGAGGCTTTTTTATGTTAAATGTGACGGTTGACGAAATTCAGCGCGATCCCTCAAAATATTTGCGTCAAGTGGAGGCAGGTGAAACTTTTGTCATTCTTCAAGCAGATAAAGCGATCGCTGAACTTAGACCTATTTCGTTAAGTGCTAAGCAGTTACGACCTTTTGGTCTGTGTGCTGGTGAGTTCACCGTCCCTGAAGATTTTGATGAACCCTTGCCAGAAGAAATTTTGAGCGCGTTTGAGGGCAAATGAGAATTTTGCTAGATACACATATTTTTTTGTGGTTCATCAGTGGCGATAGTCAGTTACCCACTGCTGTTCGGGATGCGATTCGCAATCCAGACAATGAGGTCTATTTAAGTGCAATTTCGGTCTGGGAAGCAATTGTCAAATACCAGTTGGGCAAATTACCTCTGCCAGAGCATCCCGAAACATATTTACCCAAGCAGCGCGATCTACATCAAATTGCCAGTCTTGCTCTTGATGAAAGCAGTGTGATGCAACTGGCTAAATTGCCCCCATTACATCGCGATCCATTTGACAGAATGCTTATCTGTCAAGCCTTGCAAAACGATCTCACAATTGCGACAGTAGATTCAGCCGTTCGTGCTTACCCAGTCAGCATAATGTAGCGACGCAGCCCAACAACGCTGTTGCAGTAGACTGCCAAAACTCACTGATATGGAGGCGAAGGATGTTTGCAGCCTCTGAACAGCAACGTTATAACGAAGCTACTAATCTTCGATCGACCATCAATCCAATTTATAAAATCCACTAACTACCAATAATATGTTTGCGACGATCGCCTGAGAAATCCTGCAATAATGCCATTAATGCCGGAACTACAGTCGGGGTGAGGATGGTAGAAAATGCCAACCCGCCAGCGATCGCAATTCCCAGCCCTCGATCGAATTCCGATCCCTGTCTGGGAAAGATTGCTAGCGGTACTATTCCCAAGATGCTCATACCTACGGACATAAAGATCGATTGCAATCGATCGCGCGTTGCATTGTAGACGGATTCAGATTTGGGATCTTTCGATCGGGAGATCCCGAACCTAATATATTAAAAGCTATTACAAACAATCTCGAAATCGAGCGACCAGCTTTTAGGGTGATTAGACTGAATTTATTCTGGCTAAGGAACGAGGATTAAATAACGTGCAATTCCTCAGTCGGTAGGGGCAATTCATGAATTGCCCCTACCGACGGTTCGAGCAATGCTAGATCTGTATATTATTAAATCCTCATTCCTAAATACCCAAATCGGGGGTGTTAGGTGGAAATTTGTCCATCTAACTACTCCAAATGAGGGTATTAGACTGACAGCATCAGTCTAAATAATAGTTGTACCGCTTAGATTATTTGTGAAGAACGCGCTGTTAGATTTTCGATCTTATAAAAGAGAGTATCCATTGATTGGTTAGAGCTATGACTGGTATCCACGGGATTATTAGACAGTTTTATCAGCAAAAGTTAGAAGAGTGCAATTACGGCTTGGAAGCTGTCTGGGACTCCTGCAAAGATTCACAAATTGCTAGATTGGAGTTACTGGAATCAGGAGATGGTTCTGTTTTTGATACAGTTGAAATAGAGTTGATTAATCAGGAAGCTCCAGCACCAATTCAGTTGGCCTTTGAACGGCATATATGGCTGTCGCAGCATTGCCTAAGTGATGTTTATGTTGTAGAAATTTTAACCGAAGTTGGTATGACCTATGCGCTGCTGGTTGAAGGCTATGTGAGCGATGGTTGGGATGGTGGCTGTCATTTGATTGAGGTGTTTGATGAAGTTGGAGGCTTTGTTGGTGCGGCAGTCTGTGATGAAGATTTTGTCTGGCTAGATCAGCCATTTGATGGCGATGCTTTTCCTGGAAGTCCGCCCTGCCATTGGACAGGTAGCCCAACCGTTAGTGAGAGTACTATCTGGTCAGTTGAGAAAGCCTCACGTACCGAGAAGAGTGGAAATATCACTCTACTGGTCATGCCTTGGGCTGATTCTCTGGAATAGTCGCCAGCAGTACAACAACCCGGATGCAGCGGACTCACAAGATCGATCTATAATAAGCGTAACGTGGCTTCGAGCCGCTGATCCAGAACGTTATAAAGATCGCCAATGCAATTTATAAAACCCACTAACTACCAATAATATGTTTGCGACGATCGCCTGAGAAATCCTGCAATAATGCCATCAATGCGGGGACTACAGTCGGGGTGAGGATCGTTGAGAATGCTAACCCCCCAGTGAGCGCAATTCCCAGCCCTTGATACAATTCCGATCCCTGTCCAGGAAATAATGCTAGGGGAATTATCCCCAAGATGCTCGTACCTGCGGACATAAAGATCGGTCTCAAGCGATCGCGTGTCGCATTATAGAGCGATTCGTCGTATTTTTGTCCCTCTTCCTGAAGTTGAAGCACGCGCTCCACAATTAGGATGGCATTATTGACGACAACCCCAGTCAAAATCAAGAATCCCAGTCCCGTAATCATATCCAATGGCACGATCACACCGGGAATCCAATTGGCAACCACCAGACTCAAGAGTGCGCCAGTCAATCCCATCGGTACCGTTGCCATAATCACCAACGGATACAGGAACGATCGATATAGAGCCACTAGCAGTAAGTAGGTAATAATTACCGAGAATGCGAAGGCAGCGGCAAGTTGACCGACGGTTTCCGACAATCGATCGGCAGAACCCGCCAATTCTAAGCGAAATTCTGGCGGTAGTTTGGTGCGTAAGGGGGCGAGGATTTGGGATTCGGTTTGGCTCACGATCTGTCCCAAGGGGGCGGCGGGAGTCAGGCTGACGGTGAGGGTGGTGGAGCGTTCTAAGTCTACATGATTGATTACGCCAGGGCCGATGGTTTCTTTGACGGTGGCGACATCAGCAAGCTGGAGTTGTCCGCCGCTGGCGGTTGGTGTCGTTGCGGCAGTTGTGGATGATGTGTTGCCAGGAGCTGGGGCTGTCGTCTGGGGAATCCGCGCGCTGTAGAGCGATAATTGCCGCAACTGTTCGGGTGTTTTGACAAAGATATTTTGCAACTGGACGGTGACATCGAGTTCTTCTTTGCCGTCGATAAATTGTGATGCAAAGCGTCCGCCCAGAGCCGCTTCCACCATCGCACCAACTTCTGATTCTGAGAGTCCCACCTCGGCGAGGCGTTCGTGATTGGGAATTACTTGTAGTTGGGGCGCACCGTCGATCGCATTGGAACGGGCATTGGCTACTCCTGGTAGGGCGGAGATTTGCTTGATTAACTGTTGTTCTAACTGGTTGAGTCGAGTGAGATCGGGGCCGATAATTTGCACCTCAAAGGATTTACCCGGATCGTTGAAGATCGGGAACCGGATCGGGAACATGAATTTATAGCCAGGATACCCGAAGCTTTTGCCAGCCAAGCGTTTTTCCATATCTGCCAGTCCGCCGCCCGTGGCTGAATCAGGTTTCAAGGACATCCCAATCCCGCGAAACTGGGCAAAGTTGGCAAAAAAGGTGCTGGAGATTTCGGGTTGCTGTTTGAGATAGGATCGCGCTGGAGCCGACAGCCTGACGGCTTCGGGGACGCTGGTACCAGGAAAGTTCTCGGTCAACCAAAATACAAAATTGAGGTTGCCTTGGGGCAGATAATCGGCTGAGGGGAGCAAGAAAATACTCGACACCAATAACACGATCGGAATCGATAATAATGCCAGTCTGCGGAGAATCCGACCCGGCCCCAATGCCCATCCCACTGTTGCTAGCAAAAAGCTTTCTAATTTGCTCTGCACCCGTCGAAATCCGGTGGAAGTACGGACGATCGATCCTTCCAGCCAGTTGCGGCGGACTTGCGGCTGCTCGGCAGGATTGGCATCGCCCACTTGAAACGTTTGCTGCGCCTCGGCGGGATCGAGTACCAGACTTGCCAGCATCGGTAGGAATGTCAAGCAGGCAAACATCGATAATACTGCCGCCGCCGTAATCGTAATTGCCATATCGATAAATAACTGCGAGACTTCGCCCGTTACCAGCACCAACGGCGCAAATACGGCCACGTTGGCTAATGTTGCCGCCACAATTGCCCCGCTGACTTCCTGGGTGCCGTCGATCGTCGCTTGCAGGCGATCTTTGCCCTGCTGCATGTGGGTGAAAATATTTTCGATGACGACGATCGCATTATCGACCACCATCCCCGCTGCAAACCCCAATGCCGCTAAACTGATAATATTGAGCGATCGACCCAAAACGGCACTGACGATGAACGTGACAATCATCGCGATCGGAATGCTAATCGCCACCACTACCACCGTCCGCAGCGAACCCAAGAATAATAGCAGTACCAAAATCGCCAGCACGCCACCCGTAATTAAATCGCCGCGCACATTCTCCACCGACTGCTCGATGTAAGTACTCTCATCGTAGAGAATCTCAAAAGCCACGCCGAGTTTTTGCCGATCGAACTGGGCTTCTAAATTCGCCAACACCTCCTTGACACCCCTGGCTACCTCCGGCACATTCGCCCCCACGCGGCGGATGATCCCAATCCCCGCCGAGGGCGCATCATTAAATAAAAACGCACTGTCTTGGAACTTGCGCCCCATTTCGACAGTAGCCACATCGCGGAGATATACCGTCCCAGAGTCATCGCGCCGCAGCACGAAGCTTTCAAGCTGTTTAATTGCTTGGGCGCGGTTGACCGTCCGCACTTGATATTCGCGTTTGCCGATGACTAGAGGGCCACCGCGAATATCGCGATTATTGGTACTCAACGTACTGGTAACATTAGTCAGGCTGAGATTGCGATCGGCCAAAGCTTTGGGATCGACTAATACTTCCACCTCCCGCTCCTGCCCGCCGATTATAAAAAATCGACTCGTGCCTTCCACGCGGCGGAGTGCGGGTTCGATCGTTTCGTCAATCAAGTCGCGATAACGGTTAGAGTCAGTCTGAAATCCTGGTTTGGGCTTGAGCACCAACCAGATCATCGGATTATTGTTGCCGCTGGCGAC
>NZ_JANLWO010000609.1:0-1892 GCF_031364565.1 Chamaesiphon sp. OTE_20_metabat_361 | reverse complement strand
AGCACCAGCTTGAGGCGTTTTTCACCCAGTCCGCCATTTACCTGCTGTGGTTGGGGTCGCTCTTGGCAATAGGTTCTGAGCAGATTTAGCATGAAGAGGTTGCCCAATGATTCGCTGTAGAGTTTGCCGCCTAAGCCTTGCTGTTGCATTTCGGCGTGGTAATTTCTAGCTATCGATTCAAACTGAGGATTTCTGTCGAACACTACAGGCTTGAGTTCTAACCGTTCTGAGTTAGCACAACCATTTTCAGCGGCGATTTCCTGAAAGTAGAGCGGATCGATCTGAAACATAATTGTTTCATCTGTTGTGTCCCATGCCCACTCACCAGGTGTATTGTCTGCTGTTGCCAGCCATAACGATCCTGTTGGATTTATTCCATCATATTCCTGCTTACCCAGACGAGTCACTTGGCGAGTGCTGTGCTGTCCGATATTGACTCCAATTAGATGATGCGTCAGTGCAGGTATAGCAAGTTCACTGGGTTCATCGAACTCATGCCGAATAACTAAACCACCATTCCCGATTATCATTGTTTCCATCACCCAGCTTTCAGGGATAAAGTCAGACGGATGGACAGGTTGGGAACTGTTGGTCATGGAAATGTAACTGTTGCGATAATCCTTGCTAGTAAATAATTATAGCCCGATCGAGGATGTAAATTTATTGGACAAATTTTAGTCGATTATCGATCGTAGGCTATGCCAACACAAGAATAGACTATTTTCCCCAAGAATGTACAAGAACTAAAAGATTCGATCGGTTATTGTGAATTTGCCACTCACAGTAATCGCCAAATTACCAATATGAATAATCTGAAATCAACTCTCAATTCTACATCTATTAAATTGCTTATTTTTTACCTTCAGCGTCCATTTGATTGAGATGTTCTTCACCCCACTTGCACAACATCTTCAAAACAGGTTGCAGACTTTTACCATGTTCCGTAAAAGCATAATCTACCTTGGGTGGCATCTCCCCATAGTCATGACGCTGAACGATCCCATCTTTTTCTAGATCGCGGAGTTGTTGAATCAGCACCTTTTCACTAATTGCTGGAATTAGCCGTTTCAACTCACTCAAACGTTGAGGTCGCTCGCGAATATTCCATAAAATCAAGATTTTCCATTTGCCACCTAGTATGCCCAAAGTGGTTTGGACGAATCTTCTGCCATCTACTTGTTTTGTTGTCATCTGAATTTCTCAACACACTTACAAAAAAGTAAGTACTTCCCAAAAAGTAAGTATCAAGTATACCGTAGTAATTAAGTCAAATCCAAATTTATATTAGGAGGCTAGCAGCATGTCATCATTAACCGGAAAAGTCGCAGTTGTCACCGCTTCATCGCGGGGAATCGGTCGATCGATTGCGTTGCGGTTGGGACGAGATGGGGCAGCAGTAGCGGTTAACTATGTTGCTTCACCGGAAAAAGCCGAAGCTGTAGTCAAAGAAATTATTGCTGGTGGCGGACGATCGATCGCAATTCAGGGCAGTGTGGCGGATCGAGCCGATGTGACGCGATTATTTGATGAGACGGAGAAGCAATTAGGATCGATCGATATTGTAGTCAATGTGGCAGGAGCAGCATCATATAAGCTTCATACTGACCTAACTGATGAGGATTTGGACAAAGTATTTGCGGTGAATGTTAAAGGTGCGGTGTACATGCTGCAAGCCGCCGCTCATCGCGTCAAAGATGGCGGAAGGATCGTTCAATTTTCGACTGGAGCGACCAAGCAGCCGCGAATTACTGGTGGGTTATATGCTGCAAGTAAGGCCGCTGGCGAACAATTTGCCTTTGCTTTGGCAAAAGAGATCGGGCAGCGTCAGGTGACGGTAAATGTGGTTTCACCTGGAGTTACCGACACAGATGGTTTGATTTTGCCCCAACCCG
>NZ_JANLWO010000338.1:0-5795 GCF_031364565.1 Chamaesiphon sp. OTE_20_metabat_361 | reverse complement strand
ATATCATCAAGGACATCTATTACTAATTGTCGGCTCAGAACAATATAGTGGTGCGGCAATTTTAGCTGGATTGGGAGCTAGAGCTACTGGCGTCGGCATGTTATCGATCGCAGTTCCAAAGTCACTTAAACCCACCTTATTAAATTATTTACCTGAAGCCTTAATTATTGGTTGTCCAGAAACCGAAGCAGGGACGATTAAATCGCTACCAGATTTAGATTTTAGCAAATATCAAGCGATCTCCTGTGGGTGCGGATTAACCGAGCGACCATCGAAAGTAATCAAACAAATCCTATCCACAAATTGTCCGATCGTTCTCGATGCCGATGCCCTAAATATTATCGCTAAACTAGGTTTAGAAGCAACAATATCCACCCGGACACATCCCACAATTTTAACCCCGCATATCGGTGAATTCAAACGTTTATTTACCAAAATTCCGACAGCAAATAAACTCGCTGCGGCAAGCGCGGCAGCCCAATCTAGCGGTGCAGTTGTATTAGTCAAAGGAGCGAGAACTGTTATCAGTTATGATGGTAGACCGATCGTGATTCCTGAAAGTACTCCAGCTCTAGCTAGAGGCGGTAGTGGTGATATTCTAACGGGACTGATTGGCGGTTTAATTGCTGCTGAGAGTCGGTTAAATGTCGATCTGGCAGAAGTTGTCGCGACAGCAGCCTGGTGGCACTCTCAAGCCGGAATTTTGGCTGCTAGAGAACATGGGGATTTGGGCGTAGATCCATTGACGACGATCGATTATTTGAAGATGGTAATTCGGGAAATTCTCGATGCTAGAAATTTTGGTAAAATTCAATAAAATCTTAGAGAGTGTCCATCGCAATCGATCGACACTCTCTGGCAATATGGATCGAGTAGCAATTAAAATCCCGATTCGGTTGCATTTGCACCCAATTGTTGAGGAAATCAGTTGCTTGTTGATATACTTGTCGATTTCCTTGCTGTTTGGCGAGTTTTGCTGCTTGCCGGATGTTTTTAATAGCTACTGTCCGATTGCCGATCGAATTGTAAATTAGTCCCCTCAGTACATAAGAGTTAGCATTCTGCGGATCGAGTTGAATAGCGCGGTTTAAGTCGGCTAATCCTCCCTGGCTATTTTTGAATGCTTGATATCTAACAATACCGCGTAAAAGATATGAATTGGCAGCATTGGGATCGAGCTGGATTGCCCGATCCAAGTCATTTAATGCTCCCCGTGGATCGTTGAGCTTTTGATATTTGATGCCGCCGCGCATTGCATAAGCATTGTTATTGTTAGGATCGAGCTGAATCGATCGATTTAGGTCGGCTAATGCTCCCTGAGAATCTTGGAGTGAGTCGTGCTTGAGAAAACCACGGATAGCGTAAGCTAGTCCGTCATTGGGAGCGATCTGAATTGCCCGATCCAAATCGGCTAGTGCGCCTTGGGGATCGCCGATTTTGCCGGACTTTACCGTAGATCTAGCTCGATAAGCTTTGGCATAATCAGGTTTGAGGGCAATCGCGCGATCGTAATCTGCTAATGCACCGCGATAATTACCTTTTTCAAATTTTTGATTGGCAAGTGCAAAGTAGTCATCCGCTTTGGGCGATCGATCTGGCGAAATTGGCGTCAATTTTTGGTCTAGATTCACACCCAAATTAGCGGCAATAGTTGCAAAGCGGTTAATCGGAATACCCAGATTAAATCCAGTTTTTTGTCCTAATTCTCCATTAGCATTACGCTCGCGATCGCCTCTACCGTGAATAGCTACTACTTCTCCAACCTGATTTAATACCGCACCACCACTCATCCCTGGTAAAGTGTCATTACTATAAATTAACGAATAACCTTTATCTAAAACTTGAGTGCTATTGGCTGAGACTTTTCCCGTCCGAAATACAAATACAGATTTGCTAATAGCTGCGGTTGCTGCTGGATATCCAGCTACATATAAATCCATCCCTTCGGTTAATAGATTGCAATTGCCGAGTTTGGCGATGGGGTAGTTTTCGGAAGTGCGAAATTTGACTACAGCTAAATCGAGATCTACCGCAGCCGCACGAATCGAATTGCTGACAAGCTGATGTTTTTTACCATCTGAAGTGGCGATTGTAAATGCAGCGTTCTTATTCCTCACCACATGAGCGGCGGTAAGTACGGTATAAGTATCTCCCTGGCGCTGGAGAATCACTCCCGATCCTTGACTTCCCGGCTCTAAGATCTGGACGGTTACTGCTTTAGCTGTTTTGGCGACTTCTGGTGCGGTAGCGGCGATACTTGCCGATCTGACGATCGGAATCGTCATGCTAATCCAGATCGAGCTTGTCCAAAATATTACATTCTTTGACATGAGTTTTAGCCTCCTAAAGTATGCGATTGTTAGGTATTTTTCGTACTATTAACCCAAGTTGCTAACCATAACCCCAGCGGTTAGAAACCGCCGCTAGGAGTGCAAAGTCCGCCTTCTCGGACTAATAATTCAGTGGCATTTAGTAGGGTGGAAAGTTCCCACCAACTAGGTTTCAGGCACAATCTACTTCACAAATAACTGCACCCATTTACTTACTACATCATCCTTCATTAGTTAGCTCTAGTAACTCAGCTTCAGAAATCACCTTTACTCCTAACTTTTCCGCCTTCGCTAACTTCGAGCCTGCCTTTTCACCTGCTAGTAAATAGTCAGTTTTGGCACTAATCGAATCCGAAACTTTGCCACCATGACTCAAAATCAAGTCTCTAGCATCATCGCGCTTAAGAGTTGGTAATGTACCAGTGATTACAAAAGTTTTATCTGCAAAAGTTTGACTCAGAATATTATTATTCTCAGCATCTGTCGAGCGCTCAAATTGTAATCCCGCTGCTTTGAGTCGATCGATTAATGCGATATTTTCTGGCTGTTTGAGCCAATTATAGACGGATTGAGCAGTTTCCAATCCCACATCCCGAATATCTTGGAGATCGACGATCGATGCTTGCAATAATAGCTCGATCGAGGGGAATCTTTCGGTGATGATATTTGCGCCATTATTCCCGATTTGTCGAATCCCTAACCCATATAATACCCGCGACCACGGACGGGATTTAGAACTAGCAATACCTTCGATTGTTTTGGTTGCCGACTTCTCGCCCGTGCGATCTAAAGTCATCAACTTGGCAACAGTGAGATCGTATAAATCCGCAACTGAATTGACAAATTTGCGATCGACTAATTGCTCGATTAACTTCTCGCCGACACCATTAATATCTAGGGCATCCCGACTCACCCAATGTACCAATGAACCCTTGAGAATTGCCGCACAGCTCGGATTATTGCAGCGCAATACCGCTTCCTTCTCTGATTTGACGACTACCGTGTCGCACACGGGGCAATTTGTCGGCATTTTAAAAGGTGAGGTTCCTGGCGGACGCAAATCGTTCAATACCCGCACGACTTTGGGGATGATTTCGCCAGCTTTGCAGACGATAACAGTATCGCCAATTCTAATATCTAATTCATCGATCAGATCGCCATTGTGCAGCGTTGCCCGCTGAACTGTGGTTCCCCCCAGTTGGACGGGTTGCAGGTGCGCCAAGGGCGTAATTGCCCCCGTTCTGCCGACATTTACACTGATATCCAATACCCGCGTCGGCGCTTCTTCGGCGGGATATTTGAGAGCCACCGCCCAACGGGGGAATTTATTAGTAAAGCCGAGTTCTTGCTGCACCGCGAAGTCATTAATTTTGACGACGACACCATCTGTCATGTAGGAGAGATTTAACCGCTCGGTATTCCAGCGATCGTAATATTCACCCACTTTCGCAGCATCGGCACATAATTGGCGATGGGGATTGACCTTAAACCCCATCCGTTCCAGCATTTCTAGCGATTCTAAATGGCTGTGGAGTTCGGTTTCAGGGGTTGTCGTCGGAATTTGCAGCGTATAAGCAAAGAAATCTAATTTCCGCTGAGCGACCATTTTGGGGTCTAATTGGCGTAATGCTCCGGCGGCAGCATTTCGGGGATTGGCGAGGAGTTGTTCGCCTGCTTTTTCCCGTTCCTGATTGAGCTGTTCAAACACCGCAATCGGTAAAAAAGCTTCACCCCGTACTTCGACTATTGGCGGCGGATTTTCAATATTTAACTTGAGTGGAATCGATCGAATCGTCTTGACATTTTGAGTTATTTCTTCCCCCGTATCCCCGTCGCCTCGCGTCGCACCCCTCACCAATAATCCATTCTCGTATGTAAGTGCGATCGCCGAACCATCGATCTTCAATTCGCAGATATATTCGGCATCCTGACTCCCCATATTTCGCTGCCAACCTGCCTCCCATTTGGCAAATTCCGCCATGTCGAAGGCATTTTCGAGGCTATAAAGCGAGATATTATGTTTGACGGAAACAAAGCCCGACGCGGGACGTTCGCCGACACGCTGAGTCGGACTATCCGCAGTCACTAATTCGGGATATCGATTCTCTAAATCTTGGAGTTCGCGATACAACCTGTCATACACGGCATCTTCCATGACGGGATTGTCGAGAACGTAGTAAGCATAGCCAGCCGCCTGGAGTTTGACGCGAAGTTTTTCGGTGCGGGTAATGATTTCAGGTGTCACGATCGATCGCTGCTCAATGGTACTTGTATATTACAAGAACTCGATCGATTCCACAATACTCGATCCATTTTTTGCCGTAATCATAGCTAGAAGCTACTCTAATACCAAGATACTTTCCGCTTCTCCAGCTTTAAATTGACATGTGCAGAGTTAGGGTATCAGTCAGTAATTTTCCGAACGATTTTGTCTGAGAGATTTTCATCCAGAAGTAGCTTCATAACACGGCTACAACTTTTGTATTACAAGAACTCGATTCTCGTTCCGAGAGGCTCCGCCAACGATTCCACAATACTCTTTTAGATTTGCAAACGCTTCATCACACCATAACCTTTGAGTGCAGTTCCAGCAGCAGCAGCTAGAAAAGGAATTACAAATGGTAACTGTGTATATATGGCTAAAAAAAATGCCCCAACATTGAGATTCCACGATATGAGGCTGAGTGCAAACCAATACCAACGAAAGCTAGTTGCTGGATATACGCGCCGAAGCAATTCAAATTGAGCAAACCCTAATATCGGGCCACCTAATATCGCCAGACACGGTAAACTGAGCATTAGATATAAGGCTCCTTGACCTCCAGTATCAATATCAAAAACCAGAGTATGTAGATCGTGGAGAAACATAATTAAGAATCCAGTGATACTCGTTGTCAAAAACCACCTATAAGCTAACTTCTGGTGTTGAAACTTAAAAAGTAACGCTCCTTGCAGCATTCCCAGCAGCAGCCAATAACTGAGATAAACTGCGATCGAGATCCGCAAATCAGAAGTTGGATACCAGATGAGTTGAGTGAACCAAAACGTACCGCCAACTATTGCTAAGCATGTCGGCGAGATCGCCGTCCACAACCCCATAAATATTAGCTGTCTCGATCTATATCGACTCATCATTTTATCAACCCATTCTATCGATCGAGAGTTCCAAATCTGGAAATGTTAGTGACTTAATTAGTTCGCTGCTTCTAAATTGATGTAGATCGTATTCACCATCGACTAAACAATAAACTGAAATAGTCGGTTGTTTGGGCAGTTCGAGGATTTCTCCATCTCTGAGTTCGTAGCGATATTCCGATCGTTCTGGCAACCAGGTAATAAAATCATCAAAGCTAATTGTCTTAGATTCTGCTAGTACCATGTCGATCTTCTTAACTCAGTAAAGAAACAACTTCCTCTCAAGGTAATTTTAGCTCATCTCGATTCTCCAAGGAGAGGCTACGCCAA
>NZ_JANLWO010000301.1:0-9195 GCF_031364565.1 Chamaesiphon sp. OTE_20_metabat_361 | reverse complement strand
CGACGATGGAACACGCAATGCAAACAGTGCTGCTTTTAATATTACTCAAGATTTATTAGACCGGCAAGCGATCGAGTTGAAGCCGATAGTCTTGGCTCGATCTCTCCTACAATGGTGGAAATGGGTTAGCAATCGATCGCCAGATTAGATTTAGCCGTCCAACCAAGTCATCCCAAATATTATTTCTTTCTAGCGATCGTCAGTCCGTCACCAATAGGGATTAAACTAATCTGAACTCGATCGTCATGATAAATTTGCTGATTGAGATCCTTGATTGCCTGAGTGCGTTTATCTGGATTCATCGCTGGATCGGCAACTCTGCCATACCACAGGACATTATCAACTAATATCAGTCCACCCGATCGAACTAATTGAAAACAGCGATCGTAATAAGCAGCATAATTATTTTTATCGGCATCGATAAAGGCAAAGTCAAATGTCCCTGCTTCACCATCTGCTAAGAGCCGATCGAGCGTTTCAAGTGCTGGCGCGATGTGCAGATCGATTTTGTCATTTACGCCTGTTTGCTGCCAATATTTACGGGCGATCGCGGTAAATTCCGCGCTAACATCACAAGCAATCAATCGACCGTCTTCGGGGAGATTTAAGGCGACTACTAATGCACTATAGCCAGTAAATACGCCTACTTCTAAGCACTTTTTAGCACCGATTAATTTGACTAATAATCCCATCAATTGCCCTTGCTCTGGTGAAACCTGCATATCTACCAGGGGATGTCGTGCTGTTTCCGAGCGCAATTGGGTTAATATTTCGGGTTCGCGGACAGAGTTAGCGAGTAGATATCGATACAAGTCATCGTTTAAGCCGATCGATTGATTTGACATAGTTCGTTAATTGAGAATTGAGAATTAATAATTGAGAATTAAATTATGAATGTGTCTTTGTTGCTGGCACGATCGCTGGTTTAGCTTTGAGGATGAGATCGATCGCGGGATCGTAGATTGCTAACTGCCAATTTTGTGCTTGTTCGATTTGCGTGATATCGAGATTTTTAGTCTTTCTAAAGTCAGCTTTATTGATATTTGCACCTGCGAAATTTGCGCCTTTGAGATTTGCCCCGCTGAGATCGGCTTTAGTTAGATTAGCTTTACTGAGGGTGGCACCCTGAAGATTGGCACCGATGAGGATCGCACTGCTGAGATTGGTATTACCTAAGCTGGCATTAATCAAATTTGCACCGTCTAAAATGGCATCGCTGAGATCGGCTTTGTTGAGATTTACGCGCTCTAAATTGGCGGCGCTGAGGTTGGTATTACTTAAGTTAGCTTGGATTAAATTAGCATCATTGAGTTGCGCTTGGGCGAGGTTGGCACTATTGAGATTGGCATGACTGAGATTGCTATTACTCAGATTAGCCGATCGTAAATCTGCTTGAATGAGACTAGAATTATTTAGTTTGGCGCGATCGAGATTGGCACTGACAAGATTAGCTTCGCGGAGATTGGTACTGCTGAGATCTAGATATTGTTGCTCGGTTTCTAGGTTTATTTTACGTCTGGCGATCGCTGTTAGTGCAGCTTGAGCGTCAGTTCTTATTGCCGATAACTGGGTGAGATCTTGACCTTTAATACTCTGTTTGCCCCGCACGAATGATGATAAGACTTCCATAATCGTCCAACCATCTCGGGGCGAATCATTAGCGATTCTTTCTAAGGCATAAATCCCCCCGATTCTAATCGTCTCTTCGGCATTTCCCAGTTGCTCGATCGAGCGGGTAAAGCGTTCGGTAATCAGCCTATTTTCACCTTGAGAAAAGTTGAGAAATAAGATCGAGCCACCAAAAATAGTTGCGCCAGTACTCAGACTCGCAATAAATACCCGAATTAGCTCTAAAAAAAAGCTCCGCCGACTAATTTTTTCAGTCGATCGGATTTGCTCGATCGCGGCTTGCCAATTGGCATCGGGGTTGATATTGCCACCTCCCTGCGCTTTCCAGAGTTCGTGCGCTTTGGCACTGATGATTTCTGGCGCGATCGGCGCGGGCACGATTAAAGCTTGGAAAAATTCAGCGATCGTCTTCATTACTAGAAATTCACACACTACCGACTGATGTGAACTTTCCCAGATTCATGGATATCGCTTTGAGCTGATAAATGACTCTCTAGAGTTGAGAGTATTTGGATAGTCTAAGATGCGGATAAAAGGACTTGAACCTTCACTTCTTGCGAAACCAGAACCTAAATCTGGCGCGTCTACCAATTCCGCCATATCCGCAGACAATGTTTTTAATTATAGCATAAATATCTCAAAACATCAAAATTCACTGTTTTTATCCCATCTAACTCGATAAGAGTTGTTGGAGTTAGTGCTGGGCTGACGATTTTTCAATGTTGTCGGCGCAGGTGGCGACGATTTGCGATTGGCGGCTGCGGCGGGAGCATGGCATCGAGAGTCATGGGCGAACTCCCGGCTGCAATCGTTAGTTGTCGGGTGAAACGCTGGAGGGTTCAAGGATGGCTGATTAGAGTTTAACGATCCAAACCCGGCGGGACGATCGGGTGATGTTTTGGCTGTCGTCAGAATTTCAGACTGATACTTGGTAATTTACTGCTGAAATAAATCTTCTAGCGCCGCTACTTGAGAGCTGGAATCCTGGCGGAGTTCGAGCAGAGCTGACTGGGCTTGGGGTTCGTCAAATTTTTGGAGCGCGTCAGCGACTCTGGCTCGCAATCGAGGTGATGTGGCGGTAGTGAGGGTGAGGAGTTGGGTGAGGACGGCGGCGTGATGGCTGGAATGAGCGAGGGAGGCTAAAGTGTCGATTGCGGCTTCTTGGACGGTGAGATCTTCGCCAGTCAGGGCTAGGGTACAGACTTCGATCAGCTCTGTGGGTGAGTCCAATTCTTCTAAAGCCGCGAGGATGCTGCGACGGACGAGCCAGTGATCGTCTCGATCGAAGGCTAAAACTAGGTGGGAGATGGAGACTTTGCCAAATAGCGAGAGCGAGTTAGCCGCTTCGGCGCGAACGTTGGGTGTATCGTCGAATTTAGTCATCTCCAAGAGTGCCGCGAAGGCAGCCGCCACCCGTTGTTTGCCCAAACCTCTAGCTACAAAAGTTCGGACTAAAAATTCAGGATCTCCGATCGTGGCGATCAAGATCGGGACAGCAGTTTCGGCGTCATAATCTTTGAGTGCGGAGATCGCTTTGAGCCGATATTGAAAATCAGGATGCTCTAATGCTGTGGCAATTTCTGGTAGTTCCATCATCGTCTCTAAAATAAAGATCTTTTATTTACTCTAGATCGATCGCCGTGCCACTTGGCGATCGAATCTGCGAAAATTTAAGTTAGCAGCAGTCAGTCTAGAGCGCAATTTGTGAACGATTGCTAAGTACGGTAGCATGGTTATCTACGATCTTTAGCAGTCTGGTGGATCGAACGCTTCAACCGCCCTAACCTACTGCGGTTTCGCTCGTAGCGGTTCCGGACTAGCAACTTTTAAAACTTATAAAATATTCATCTTTAGGAAACTTACTAACATGGCTGAATCCGAGCAAACGACTGCGACAGAGGAAGTTACCGCCGCTGAGCTAGCTGAAATCATTACCGAACTCCAGAAATATCGCGATCGTTTGGTGCATGAGACTACCGAAGCGATCCAAAAAGCGCGTCTACCCAAAGCCAAAGCAATGGCGCAAATGGAACCCGAACTAGTCAAAATCGATGCGATGATGCAAGAGCTACACGATCGCCATGCTGCGCTGGCTAGCAACTAAGATAGTTGAGAGTTTGGGCAGTGGGTAATGACTGACAAGCGGTAGTGGAACGGTTGAGATTGAGTTGTTGTGGGGAAATAACATCCCCGATCCTGATGATGAAAGATAGATATGAAATCTGAAGATACTCCAGTAGTCGTACTCGATCCGGCGGAAACCGACGCTTTAATGCGATCGATTACCGAGCAGATCGATCGAGATATTTTCGATGCTGATGACGTTACCACTCTCAAACAGATGGTGGAATGTTTGGGCGATTCGCGCGGTTTGGTACGGCTGCGATTCGCCCAGACACTAGGCGATATTGGCGGCACTGCGACACCGTTATTAGTAGATGCGCTGCTACATCATCCCAATCCCGTCGTCCGCCGTGCAGCGGGGAAAACACTCGCCCTGATTATCGATCCAGATACCGTTCCCAGCTTGCTCTACGCGCTACTACATGACGAAGATACCGTCGTCAAAGGCTCTGCTGTCGGCGCTTTAGCTAAAATGGGTGAAGCCTCCGTTCCGCCTTTATTAGAAATCTTAGCCGATCCGGTGCGATCGGAAAGTACCAAAGGTCATGCGGCTTGGGCACTGGGTTTCATCGGTGCGGCGGCGGCTCCTTTTCTCGAAGATGCCATCGAATCCGACTCACTTGACGTGCGATGTGCCGCCGTTGGTGCGATCGCGCATTTAGTCCAAGAAACAGGGGACGCTCGCGCCGCACAACTGCTACTCGGCACCCTCCACGATCCCGATCCCAACGTGCGATCGGAAGCCGCCTCCGCGATCGGGAAAATGGCATATTTACCCGCCCTACCCCTCCTAATTACCACTCTCAAAGATCCCGATGGTGAAGTCCGCCGCACCGCTGCAGTAGCACTAGGTAAATTGGGCGATCGATCGGCAATTCCCCATCTCCAAGCCGCTCTATCTGATGAGTTAGAGCCAGTCAGGCTGCTGGCGAAACTTGCAATTTCTAAGATAGAGGGTAGAGGGTAGGGGATAGGGAATAGGGGATAGGGGGACTGGGAGACGAGGAGACGGGGGGACTGGGGAGATGAATAATTGCTCCACTACCTCTTACCTCTTACCCCTTACCTCTTACCCCTTACCTCTTACCTCTTACCCCTTACCTCTTACCTCTTACCTCTTACCTCTTACCTCTTACCTCTTACCCCTTACCTCTTACCTCTTACCCCTTACCTCCACCCTCTACCCCTACCCTCAATTATGAAATCCCAATGGGAGTGTGTGCTCGAAAATCTAGGTGAATGGGTAGGTTCATTTACTACCGTCACCGCTGGCGGGGAATCGATCGAGGATATCCCTAGTATTATCAAACTTGAAGGTAGTCGCGATAACCGATCGGTTCATCTGGTGCTGACGCGGTTTTATCCGCTGCCAAATAGCACCGAACGCTATCCCAAAGAAGTAGTGTGGAACTTCAGCACGCCACCGGGCATCGGTGCGATTTACTTCGAGACGGGTGCTTTTAGTTCGGGAGCCTTGGCGGTATTTGCGGGAGTAAAGACGATCGCCGAATTTTCGCTTAGAGCCGCAGATCGCCGCTTTCGGACGATCGAAACTTTCGACATCGATGGAAAACTCGATCGAGTCACCTTCGTGCGCGAGCAGCGTCAAGGCACGATCGCGCCAGAACGTCCGCACCTGACTATTAATGATTTGGTGGGCACTTGGACGGGAACGGCAACGACATTTTATCCACAGTTGGCACCGATCGTGACTCAGACAGCAACGACATTTACTGCTAGTGCTACGGGTTATCAGTTGGTAACAGATGAGGACTCGATCGATTTGAGAGTCGCGAACCAACGATTGCTATTTGCTACCGCTCGATCGGGTGAATCTTATCAGATGCTCCTGCTGCCCGATGGGAGTTATACGACTACACCCACCCAGATTCGGCTAGGATGCCCCTTTGAGCTAGAAATTGGTTGGATGTACCAGCCAGGACAGCGGCAGCGGTTGGTGCGGCGATATGACAGCGCTGGGCAATGGCATAGCGCCACGTTGATTTGTGATGAATTCGGGCGGTCTTAAATCTACCTAACGTGTATGAAGTTCGGCAAGACTTGTTGAAGGGGTGAGGGGTAAGAGAGTAAGGCTTACTGCCCAATTTTCACTTAAGAAGATTTTGGTAAACGATGAGTATAAATACTGGCGATTTTGGCAGACTGAGCTATTTGCTAATAATTGGTTCCAATTGTTAGGTTATTTCGCAAAAGTTGGGTAATATAAAGAAAAGATTAAATTTATTCTAGGTGAGAAAAATTATCCAAAATATTACCATCAACCCTCATGTATTACGCCTCCTCTGGAAGGCAGTCTCGGAAATCAACTACCAAGCCATGTCCCTACCCGATCGAGACCTCTCGCGAGTCATCACCGACAAGGTGAGGGATCGCATCATCCTTGATTCTGAAGAAGCCCAAAATTTAGACAGTTATCTGACATCGAGACTTTTACTCATCAGAGATTTGGCTGAGGCACATTAACGTGTTTGAATTTTGCAATTTGGCGAGAAATTATGAGGGATGAAGGGTTGTAATATGAATCGCCCTTCATCTACTTTGCCTAGCTAAGAATTAAGCATTGACATTGACTTTAACTTTTGGTTCGACGAAATAATCGCCGCGCTCGTCAACCCCAATTTGACCCAGAGATTCGTCGCCCGTAATCAATCTTGCCCCACGTTTGCGCGTGAAATAACTCCACGTCCACTGAATAAATACGACCAATTTACTATCGAATTCAATTAGATAATAAATGTGGACGAATACCCAAATCAACCAGGCTAAGAAGCCAGACATCTTGATTTTACCAAAGTCAGCCACTGCTGAATGTCTGCCGATGACTGAGAGACTGCCAGCATCGTAATATTCAAAGGCAGGTAAACTGGCACCAGCGAGTCGTTGTTGGATCAGGTCGGCAACATATTTACCTTCTTGGGTGGCAACGGGTGCTACTCCAGCGAGGGGTTTACCATCTGGCTTGGTAAAGTTTGCCAGATCGCCAATGACAAAAATCTGCGGATAGCCTTTGACACTTAAGTCCGACTCGACCATCACTCTGCCCACGCGATCGAGTTCCACACCAGTATGGTCTGCTAAAATCTTACCCATTGCTGAAGCTTTAACACCTGCCGCCCACAATACGGTTCGGGCTTCGACACACTCTGTCTGCTCGCCCTGACGGATGGTAACGACGTTATCGGCGATATTTGTCACTAGTGCTTTTGTCTGCACCTGCACGCCCAATTCGACTAGGGATGCTGCGGCTTTGGCAGAAAGTTCTGGTGGATAAGGTGGCAATACGCGATCCATCCCTTCTACGAGGATGACTTTGGCTTCAGCGGTATCGATGTTGCGGAAGTCTTTTTTGAGCGTACTATATGCCAATTCAGCGATCGCGCCAGCTAATTCTACCCCAGTCGGGCCGCCGCCAACGATAACAAATGTCAGCCATGCACGACGTTTTTCGATGTCTGTCTCTTTTTCAGCGGCTTCAAATGCCATAAAAATCCGGCGGCGCATTTCCAGCGCATCTTCGACCGTCTTTAAGCCGGGAGCGGTGGGTGCCCATTGGTCGTTACCGAAATAGTGATGGCTGACACCTGTCGCGACGATTAGGGTGTCATAATTTAGTTCGCCCTTATTTAAAAATACCTTCTGCTGCTGCGGATCGACATCGCGCACCTCGCCCATGATCACCTTAGTATTTTGCTGCTTGTTGAGGATCGATCGCAGTGGTGAGGAAATATCCGCAGGCGACAAACCACCTGTGGCAACTTGATACAGCAGCGGTTGGAACAGGTGAAAGTTCCGCTTGTCGATCAGTGTGACCTGGACGGGGGCTTTGCCTAGCGATAGTGCCGCATGAAGTCCGCCAAAACCACCGCCAATAATAACGACATGATGCAATGATTGGTGCTCGACTTTATTTGTCACGATCGGCTTTCCTCTAGTGGGTCTTAGACGCCCATTATAACTATGAATTCACTTCCAGAGTAATGTCGATAATATTTTTTAGCTAGATTTATTTTAACTGAATCTCGATCGCTAGTCGTATTTCCGAGCGGATGATGACGATTATTGGTGAAGTATTATTTATTTTACTCGCGATCGTCTCGCTCTTTTTTGGCGATCGCTAAATAGTGAATGAGTATGGTCTAGATCTGTAGGTTGGGTTGATGTTATGGAATCTTTGTCAAATCCAAGATGAAGCCTGACATAATATCCGTACAATCGATCGAGTCTGGGTCTTGAATAACTTCAACATCTTTGCTCGATCGATAGATTTCAACTTGCTTATCTTGGGGATTAATTAAGAGTCCGAGCTTTACACCTAACCGTTGATATTCGAGCATTTTGGATTGGAGATCGCTCAATCTGGCGGTAGTAGAGCGCAGCTCGATGAGGAAATCCGGCACAACTGGAATAAATTGTTTGAGCGAAACACCTTCTAGGCGGGAGTTTTCAATCCACGAGACATCAGGAGACATTTTGCCACCACCGATTCCAGTAAAATCATATCCAGTCGAAGAGTCAAATGCTGTTCCTAATTGAGTGCGTTCGTTCCAATCCCAAACTCGACCAAACAGATTTCCATTTCTTTTCCCACTCTCCCCAAATGTCGGAGCCATAACGATTAATTTTCCTTCTTTGGTTAACTCCATTCGCAAATCTCGATTGTCTTGGCACAATCTGTCGAATTGTGCTGGCGTCACATGCAGATCTGCGCTGTGAATATTAACCGCAACTGTTTCTTCCGCTAGGGATTGGGCGACGTTCATAAAACCTCAATGCGATCGATTAGCTTTCACTATATTTCTATTATGCCAGAATGGAATTGCCCCGACTGGCAACCCAAAAAAAAAGCTCGCACCTGCGGGCTTTTTATAACTTATGGCGACCGTGAGATCTGCTCCGTTTCGACATCGCCGTGGGGTTGGAAACCCCCGCTCATGATGCAAAGTCCGCCTTCGCGGACTAGGAAATTAATTAGTCCGCGAAGCGAAAAGTGCGGTCTTGGGGTTTCCCCAAGTAGAGCACCTTTTCAAGACAGGCGGACTTTGCATCACTAGACCCGATTTTAATCGGAGGCTAAACCTAACGTCGAGCTAATTTCTTAGAAATCTTCCGTAACCGAATCGATAGAGGAGTGACTTCTACCAACTCATCGCCGCTGATATATTCGAGCGCGCGTTCGAGCGTCATATCGATCGGTGTTTTGAGCTGTACCAATTCTTCCCCACCAGAAGCACGGTGGTTGGTTAATTGCTTGCTCTTACAGATGTTCAGTTCGAGATCCTGTGGACGATTATTTTCACCGACGATCATTCCTTTATAGACCTTAGTACCAGGCTTAATAAAGAACGTACCGCGATCTTCTGCACCCATCAGCGCGTAGTCGGTAGCAGTGCCTTCTTCAAAGGAGATCAACACACCGTTGCG
>NZ_JANLWO010000259.1:0-2047 GCF_031364565.1 Chamaesiphon sp. OTE_20_metabat_361 | reverse complement strand
AACTCCCAACTCCCAACTCCCAACTCCCAACTCCCATCTCCCGTCTCCTGTCAAATCAAATACAAACTAGCAGGTACATTATTTGATACAGTCATCTTATTGTGTAGTAGGTGTGACTTTGATTTTGGTTCGCCACGGTGGTATGATGGGAGACTTAGAATCGACATATGCTTGAAGTACAGCCTTTCCTCGCTCAAAAATTCATGGTAATTTCTAGCCATTATCCAGTCATGGTAATTGGTGGAGCAGAAGACAAAGTAAATGGGTGTGGCATCTTGAATGCCTTCTTTAGAAGTGCAGGGGGGAAGATGGCGACGATCGGCATCATCCCTTGCGCCTCCCAAGAACCTAGTGTCGTCGGCGATCGCTACTACCAAATTTTTAGGGGGATGGGTGCCCAAGAAATCCAAATCCTTGATATTCGTCAGCCGAAAGAGTGTGACGAAGAACGGTGGTTGAATATTTTAGCTAGTTGTAGTGGCGTCTTTTTGACTGGTGGAGACCAATTGCGCCTGCGCGACCTCATTGGTGGCAGCAAGTTTATGGCAGCCATCAAAGCCAGAATTGAGAGTGGCAACCTCGTCCTAGCTGGTACCAGTGCTGGGGCGGCCATCGTTGGCGAACAGATGATTTCCGGGGGGAGCAGTGGCGAATCCCCCAATCAGTCATTAGTAGATCTGACCGCTGGATTGGGGATTTTTCCAGATTTGCTAGTCGATCAACATTTCCACAACCGCAATCGGATGGCGCGATTGATGAGTGCGATCGCGGCTCATCCCGATAAGCTCGGCATTGGGATCGATGAAGATACCTGTGCGGCGTTCGATGGCGACGGCACTTTTGAAGTATTGGGCAAAGGGACGATTACAATTATCGATCCCGGCAAGTTGACCCATCGCAACTACCTCAAAGCTGGAGAAAATGCCCCACTGAGTCTGCATAATCTTACCGTTCATGTCTTAAGTCAGGGCGATCGCTATGATTATCAGCATCGTCATGTAGTATCATAATTCCAGTCATCTGGATCGCTAGTCGCCATTAGCTGCACACATCGTCTCGATCGGAAGTTAGTTGTTATTTACGACACTTTCTAGACAATATCTAGGTCAGTATGTAGCAAGTAATACGGAATTAGCGACTCAATTTGAAATTAAGTAATAGTGGTACGTCGATCGCTTCATACTAAGTCTAGATCGATCGCCAAATCAACTTTTCAAACTTTATTGAAGATCGTGGGATTGCATTCGATGTAGGGTGGAATCAACTTAAAGGTACTTCTTATATACATATGAAAATTCTCCAAACTCAAACGCTTCGAGGCCCAAACTACTGGAGCATTCGCCGCTCAAAGCTGATTCTCGTGCGACTAGATTTGGAGGAATTAGCAGATCGACCTTCGGATACGATTACCGGATTTTATGAGAGTCTCGTGGCGGTGCTCCCCAGTCTCGACGAACATCATTGTTCGCCCGGTTGCCGGGGTGGGTTCTTGAGCCGAGTCCGCGAAGGGACGATGATGGGACATATCCTGGAGCATGTAGCATTAGAACTCCAAACTTTGGCAGGGATGCCAGTGGGCTTCGGTCGTACCCGCGAGATGTCCACTCCAGGCGTCTATCAGGTGGTGATTGAATACCAGATCGAGACGGCAGGGCGATACGCTGCCAGAGCGGCACTACGGCTGTGTCAGAGCATTATCGAGACGGGTACATATCCCCAAGTCGAACTCGATCGGGATTTGGAAGATCTCGTGAAGATGCGCGAGGAAGCAGCATTAGGCGCGAGTACCGATGCTTTAGTCAAAGAAGCCGAAGCGCTGGGGATTCCCTGGATGCACTTAGAGAGCTGCGACTTATTTCAGTTGGGCTATGGCAAACATCAAAAACGAATTCAAGCCGCACTGACATCCAACAGCAATATTATCGGGGTCGAACTCGCCTGTGATAAAGAGAAAACTAAAAAAATCTTGGCGAGTATGGGCGTCCCGGTGCCGCTGGGAATGACGATTTATTCTTTTAACGAACTAGCAGCCGCGATCGATAGTTTG
>NZ_JANLWO010000250.1:0-2784 GCF_031364565.1 Chamaesiphon sp. OTE_20_metabat_361 | reverse complement strand
AATTGGGAATAAACCACCATAAGGGTTGGTTGTCGAGTACCGCACTGAGAATTTGACTGGTAATTTGGGCATGAACCAAGACCCCTGGCATCGTGGCATCTTCAGCCTTTCCCGCACTATAAGGGGTTAGAAATTCATCCTTAAGGGAGCTAGCAGTCGAACCGATCGCGACGATCCGATCTTTAATTAATTTAGGATCGACTCGATCGTCCAAGAGATCCGACATCGTGACGATCTGCGCCACGCCATTCTTCACACCTGTCAGCTCTACCCGCCACGACGATGGCGGCGACTACCGAAATCGATCCCAATCTGACTATTCCCCATCCAGCAGATGTCACTCTCAAACAAGAGCAAACCCCCAGTACCGCGCTCAGTGCCAGCGTGATGGCTCCGAACTATCTGCTCGATGGTCGCTATCAAGCCGAGTCTACCCTGGGCGCAGGTGGATTTGGGGTAACTTATCTAGCGCGAGATACCAAGCGTCCCGGCAAGCCGCAGTGCGTTATCAAGCAATTAGTCCCAGCGCGCCGCGATGCTAATTTTGTCAATTTGGCACGGCGGCTATTTAACACCGAAGCCGAAATTCTCTCCAAATTGGGGCATCACGCTCAGATTCCCCACTTGCTCGCTTATTTCGAGCATCAGCAGGAGTTTTATCTCGTTCAGGAATTTATCGATGGGACGCCACTCGATCGAGAGTTAGAAGGTGCAACCGCACCGTGGAGCGAATCTCAAGTGCTAGATTTATTGCGTCAGTTATTGCCAGTACTGGGTTTTATCCATTCTCAGCATGTGATCCATCGCGATCTCAAGCCGGGAAATATCATCCGCGATCGCCATCACGGTAGACTGGTGCTGATCGATTTTGGGGCAGTCAAAGAGATTCAGCCGCTAGCTGACGATCGCAATGTGACGATCGCGATCGGGACGCGGGGCTATACACCACCGGAACAGTATGCGGGACAGCCTAATTATACTAGCGATATCTATGCTCTGGGTACGATCGCGATCGAGGCTTTGACTAATACTCATCCGCGCTATCTCCCGATCGATGATACTAATGGGAATCTCATTTGGCAAGATCGGGCGATCGTGTCTCCCGTACTCGCGCAAATTTTGGATAAGATGGTGGCTTATCATTTTCGCGATCGGTATCAGTCGGCAACGGCGGTGTTGATGGATTTGCCGTAGAGGGTAAGGGGGAAAGGGGAAAGGGGAAAGGTAAGAGGTAAAAGGTAAGAGGTCAAACCCACATTCCGCACTTCATAAAATCACTGCCTAAAAAGCTTTATTTTTCGTTAAAGTAGGGTGTGTTATCCCGTCAGGGTAACGCACCGCCCAGGCTCGAACGAGGATCGGTGCGTTTTGCTGGCGCAGAAACACACCCTACTTTGACTACGCAATCGAAAAATTGAAGTAATAAAACTTTGTAGGGTGGGCACTGCCCACCGTCTATATTTAAAGATTATGTCATACAATAATTTTACGCTAGAATCTGTTATCGAACAGTTTGAATTAAGATTGATAGATAATTCTTTTTGCGAGCAGTTACCTCCGATCGAACCGAAGCCAGAATTTCTAAATATTTTCACCGATCTTCTTCCTTTAGGCGAGAAAGCTAGAACAGAAAAAGCTAAATCAGAATTATTGGTTAGTCCGATTTTAGTTGAAGCCAGAAGGTTGTCTGAAAAACGGGTGCAACTGTTCTCTGGTGAGGAGTTTAATGTAGACCAGAGTAAAGGTTTAAATGGTTTTTGTGATTTTCTGTTTAGCAGATCTGAAAATCCATTCACGATCGATGCTCCAGTGTTAATGCTGGTTGAAGCTAAGCGTGGAGAAATTGAAAATGGATTGGGTCAATGTGTCGCGGAAATGTTAGCTGCTCAAAGGTATAATCAACTTAAAAATAAAGATATTTCAACTATTTATGGTTGCGTGACTAGTGGTATTCTATGGCAGTTTCTCAAATTGGAAGGTTCTGATGTAACGATTGACTCTCGCAACTATTTGGTCGATCCAGTGCAAAAAATTCTTGGTGTTATTAAATGGATGTTAAGGTAATTAATTATTAATTATTACCTCCCTGGTTCAAAATCCGCAGCAGTTGGCGGAAACAGATCTGGCTTAATTTCGAGCGATCGCACCCGTCCTTGGCGATCGAGTTGTAATTTGAGGTTTTCACCGATGGTGCTGGCTGCTACTTGCTGCTGGACGTCACTGGGGGTAGAGATCGGGCGACCTGCGACTTGAATGATTACATCGCCGGGTAAGATGCCCGCCGTCTCTGCTGGCGAACCTGCGACCACTTCTGTGACGATCGCGCCGCGTTTGGCGGTGAGTTTCAATCTCAGACTCGGTTCTTTAGCAATTCCCGCACTTAGTTCGGCGGTGAGGGGAATCATCTGGACGCCCAGATAAGGATGCCGCACTTTACCTGTGGCAAATAGCTGGGTGGTAATCCGCGTCACCGTCTGCATGGGAATGGCAAAACCCACACCCTGAGCGTCGGCGCGAGTGGCGGTGGTAATGCCGATCGCTTCACCGCGTCCATTGAGTAGGGGGCCGCCGGAGTTGCCGGGATTGATAGCGGCGTCGGTTTGAATAAAACTCACCCGCTTGTCGGGATCGCCGACTTGAGAACTGCTGCGTCCGGTAGCACTGACGATACCGACAGTGACGGTATTATCTAAGCCCAAGGGATTGCCAATGGCGATCGCCCATTCGCCTGGTAGCAGCCGCTCGGAGTCACCTAATTTGACGGTGGGCAAGTCTTTGGCAGCC
>NZ_JANLWO010000225.1:0-26185 GCF_031364565.1 Chamaesiphon sp. OTE_20_metabat_361 | reverse complement strand
ATCAAAGTTTCTAAAAACCGATCCTCAGCGGCGGTAAGATCGACTCGCCAATCGCAGCCATCGGCAATCCATTGATAGTATTCTTGAGTCTTGCGGGGACGAGTGAAGCGATAATTTTCGAGATTGCTAGCTGCACCCATGCCGAAAGCGTAGTAGGGTTCATTTTGCCAATAAGTGCGATTGTGGCGACACTGAGATTCAGGCTTGGCGTAGTTAGAAATTTCATAATGTTCGTAACCCGCGCTGCTGAGGATCTGCTGGGCGGTACGATACATCTGGGCGGTGGCTTCGTCGCTGGGGAGGGGTTTGTCGCCAGGTTGATACTGCTTGGCGAAGGGGGTTTGGGCTTCGACGATCAGATCGTAGCAGGAAATATGGGTGGGTTGGAGGGCGATCGCGCACTTGAGAGAAGCTTCCCAGTCAGTCAAAGTTTGTTGGGGTAAGCCAGAAATCAGATCGAGACTCCAGTTGGTGACACCACCTTGATGAAGTAACTCTACAGCAGCGTAAATATCGCCGACAGTATGCGATCGACCGCATAATTGTAATAGGTTGTCTTGAAAGGCTTGCACGCCGATACTGACCCGATTTACCCCCGCCTGGAGATAGCCCTTAAGTTGAGCTAGATCGAATGTCCCCGGATCGATTTCCATCGAGATTTCGGCATTACTGGCGATCTCAAATTTAGCGGCTAATAAATCTAAAATCTGACTTAATTGCGCGACGGTAAGCAGTGAAGGGGTGCCGCCACCGAAGAAGACCGTTTCGAGAGGTTGATGGTAATTTGTCTGCGTGGCAATCTCTTGTGCCAATCGATCGACATAAAGCTGGATGTTACCAGAATTCGCACCGTTAGAGCGATCTCCAACTACAAACACGGGAAAGTCGCAGTAGTAGCACCGCCGCCGACAGAAGGGGATATGAATATACGCAGCAGTTGGCAGCAAGGGACTCATGACAAATATTTGAGCTTCCCCGCTAGGTGATTAAATTCACCTGCTGGGGAGATGTCTCTATTGTAGATCGGTACTGCGATCCTGCCGAATGTTGTCGTTGGCGTAGCCTCTCTGCGCAGGCAGACGCTGTGCCTAACGGCAGGCTATCGCCAACGCGTTGGCAACGCCTGCGCTTTGCGCTTACGGAACGAGAATCGAGTCAACAACATGGCAACTTCTGTGTTCTCGCTCCAAGATCCTACTCCAGCAATGCTTAAGCAACATTAGCTACTTTGCGATCATAATATGCCCCGGCTGAAGACTGACGATCTGCGACCATATTCACCACTAGACCCAACACTGCAACTCTAGATACCTCTAGCGTTCGGAGTGAGCTGCGGAGAACTTCTCGATCGACTTTCCCGAGACTAGTCACCATTAATAATCCATCTGTCTGGGGAATTAATAATAGTGAATCGGCAAAGTTTAAAGGAACTGTATCATAGATAACTAGATCGAAGTTACGTTCGCAAGTTTTCATCAGATCCTTCATTTTTTGCGAGCTTAATATACTCGTTGGATCTAGCGCGATCGAACCTGAGAGGAGAATATACAAGTTTTCTTCTCCTGGTAAAAGTTGAACCGTCTCCATCAACTGAGAATTACCAGCGATGATATCAGTTAAACCGTAAATTGTGTCGTTGCGATCGTGGGGGTTGACTAAACTTTGTAAATTTGGCTTACGCAGATCGGCATTGACGAGTAAAACCCTTTGACCCATTGCGGCTGCGGCTTGAGCCAGTTGGATCGAAATTGTGGTTTTACCTTCGTCGGGTAAGGAGGAACTCACAACCAGCGAGCGTACGGGTTCATCTGGACTCAATAGCCGCACTTGAGAATTGAGCGCGCGAAAGGACTCAATGAATGGTGAAAATTGATAGGCAGTTGTAGTATTAGAACTATTTCTTCGACGCAGTGATGAAACGCCATTTTTTTGCTTACTATTTTTTGATTTAACGCTCGATTTACTCTCATCTTCACGCTCGGGAATCATGCCTAAAATTGGAATATCTAGCGCATCGCGTAAGTCTTTAAGTGAATAAATCACATTATTCATTTTATCGACTAATAAAGCTACTCCCGTTCCTAAAATTAGACCCGCAACCGAACCCAAGACTAAGTTGCTCGTCAAACTACCTGCTGAAACTTCCTTAACAGCAGGCAGTGCGACCTATTCCCACGGCACCTCTTGACGAGCGGCATTAATCATCAACTCTTCCCGTTTTTGCAAAAACTTGCTCAGTTGTTCGGTGGCAATTTTTAATTGACGTTGAATATCTTCATATTGACGGGAAATAATTGGCAGTCGATTTGTTTCGCCAGCTAAGGAGTCATTGACTAAATTTAAGCTTTTGAGCTTAGCTTCCCACACCTTTACTTGGGTATCAGCAGCAATTAATTGTTTGCTCAGATCTTGTCTGAGTCCATTTTGATATGGCAATGCCTGAACATTAGGAATGCTCTGAGCTAGTTTACTACCTAATAGCGCATCGGCATTTTGTTGGAGGAGCGGCAGTAAGTTTTTTCGTTTTTCTCGGAGCAAGATTATCCGAGGATGCTCCTCAGTCAATTGTGCAGATAGAGTCTTTAATTCTATGTCGATCTCTTGTAGTTGTTTGACTAGTTGTTGGTATCCAGGAGCCTCACTCAACACGGAGGCGGCTTCAGCAGTTTTAGGCTGAAGTTGCACCTGGTCTAAAAGCGATTGATAAAGCTGCTTCGCCTTGGCTAGCTCTACTTGCGCTGTCGATCGATCTTGTTTGGTCGCACCCATTTGAGTGCCGAGCTGGGCACCCAAAGTTGTGGGATCGACTAAGTTATTCTCTTCCCGAAATTTCTGTAATGTTAACTCCAACTGGCTGACTTGATTTTTGACTTTTGGCAGTTGAGCGTCCACAAATTGCAACGCTCGACGAACATTGGTTTGCCGTTCTCTCAAACTATATTGAATATAAGCATCAGATAGCAGATTCATCACTCTCTTAGTTTCCTTGGCGGAGCCAGAGCGATAGTGAACTTCTAATATTTTTGTTTCCGATTGGTCTTTGAGGCGATTGATTGTCAACGACTTTCTCAAGGTTTCATATGAAAGTTTGGGGTAATCGACCTGAAGCTCTTTAACTACGGGTAGCAAGATCTTATCGCTCAAGAGAATCTGAATTTGAGTCGGATAGTCTAGAGTCGTTTTTAAAGATTGAGCGCTACCTAAGTCTTGCTCTTCAACACTTGTTTGATTGACTTTATTAATCGAAGAAACTACTTGACCTTCAGCGGTAACGGGTTCGATTAGCATGTTGAATTGACCCTCGTACGCTGTGGGGCGAGTCCGGCTCCAGGCGACTGTTGCGCCGAGGGTGACAATATTTGCCAGCACCACAATCCACAATCGACGGCGGATCGCTCTCCAAACGCGATCGAGATCTAAACCTCCTTCTTCAGCATCAGCAGCTAGCGTCATTGCCGAACCGATCGCCTTAGACTGAGATCTCTGGTCTAAATGACTGTCCCGCCAATTATCTTCATTTGGTTGTGATGCTCGCTTAACAACATTGCCCATTCTATATAGTCCCCAAAAGATCGAGATCTTTAATCCTTTCCCAAACAGGTTGATGAGTTTAGGCTTGGATAACAGTTAGTAATATTACCCTAATAACACTTTTTGTATTGTAACTTAAACATCGATCGCCGTTAACCGTATGTTGAATAGTAGTTAGTTTCCTGTTACTAGCATTGTAGGCAGTACAAACACATTACATCTTCGATTGTCACCTAGATCGATTTAACTGGTGACTGATATGATTTGCTCGGATTTAACCTCTCTCTCGATCGTACAAACAAGTTAGATTTTATACCTCAGCATAATGGCTAATTATTACGAGTGAAAGTACTAGAGATACCTCGCTCGCGCTATCCTCTCGACAGAGATTATTCGTCACTTAGCGATCTTTAGAAGATCGATCGCAATGTTAAGTATAAATTCAAATATTGGGTGGCAGATTGAGTCTTGGTAAATCGATTGTCCTCAGTTGTTGGGGTGGGCTCTGTTGTGGCTAGAGCGCAGCCAATTGACTGTGCCATATTAGCGACGGGATCTCCCGCCAAATCGAAATAAATACAGCTAGACGAGCCAATTTCTCTGAATACAGGAATATCCGAACAAACTACTTGACAGGAGAAATATAAAGCTTCTACCAGCGGAATACAGAATCCTTCAAGCGTGGACGGAATTACAAATAATCGACACTTTTGATAGAGCCAGCAAAGTTCGCGATCGTCGATCGCCGATAGTAACAGTATGGCATCTCCCAGTTCCAATTGCTCGATCGACTGTTTTAGCTTTTCGGTTTCCGGGCCAATGCTACCCACGATTACCAACTTAGTGCGAGCATCAATCTGACGATCGCGTTGCAGTAAGGCATACGATTGAATTAACAAGTCAATATTCTTGTTTTTACGATGTTGACCGACGCAGAGAATAAATGAAGGCTCCGCCTGATCTTCGAGGATAGCGAGCGATTTTGGCTCGATGCGCTCGAAGTCCACATAATTGTAAATAACTTGAGCCTTTTCCGGCTGAGATCTAATTCTTGGGAAGTAGAAATTTAAGTCATCTAAGGTTGTCTGGGATACACAGACCAAAGCATTACTGTTACCAATACATTGCCATAAAAACAATCGATTTAGTAGAGCGCGATGACGACCGAAATTCTCGGGAATTTTGTAAGGATAAAGGTCGTGAATAGTCGCCACGATCGGGCAATCGAAAAACCACTTAAATAGTGGCAATGGAAATGATAAATGAATCAGATCGGGTTGAAGCTGTTTGGCTAGCTTGGGCAAACCAAACAAGAACCATAAGTTCCTTGACCAAGAGGTATTTTCGATATCAATACCGATAACTTCAATTTTTTTTTCGTCCGAAAAAAAGATATTTTGAAAATAGCCCTGTTGCCAAGTGCCAGTTACCACAGTCACCTGGGCGATTTCAGCTTTTTCTACGAGACACTTAGTCAAATTAGCGGCATGTCGGCAAACTCCGGTAGGCTCTATCGGTCGATGTAAAGCAACAACTAGAATGTGCATGACAAGTTAATGAATTCGCTATATTTATATTCGGACATGAGTAGTGTGTCAACTTTGGTAAAATACTGAATCCCAACTTTGATGACTATGGTAATTTTAAATCTACGGCAAAGCACTGAGAGCGATACCGATCGTAAGGCTCTGAAGCTTGTACTCGGTATTCTCCTTCATCAGCATAATTTCTGATATCCTTATTCTAGCGATAGCTATCTGGTTTTCTAACCGTTTTTTTACTAAAATTAGCATCAGGAAGACACGATAAATAGCGTAGTTTTTATTCTATAATCGATGTATTTTAGCCGCGAGTCACCCCGATCGGCTCGCTCTGTCAGTCAATGTCATTAACTATCGATCCTCAATGCGCTGGGTTATGTATCAAGATCGGTGCTGCTGGCCTACCCAATTTATGCGCGATTTTAGGAGTACTCGCGATCGTATTACTACTGGGAGTGTCGAGTTTGGGATTTTTCGTCGTCAACCTGCATGGGTTCCTCGCAAAAAACGATCCAGTCGCCACAGAAGTTTTGGTGGTGGAAGGGTGGCTGCCTGACTATGCGATCGCAGCGGCGATGACTGAGTTTCAAACAGGTGGCTACAAAACACTGATTACAGTCGGTGCGCCCGTACCGCGCGGATTTCACTTGTCCGAGTACAAAACCTTTGCGGAGGTGGCTGCTGCCACCCTTGTTGCACAGGGATTTAACCCCCACCAACTTCAGATCGTTTCGACCGACTATGCGCCAGAATGCCGCACCCAAAATGCGGCGACGGCATTCAAACACTATTGGGCAAGCTCTGACGCTCCGCCGATCCAATCGATGAATGTGTTTACACTAGGCCCCCACGCTCGCAGAACCTGGCTAGTGTTCCGCAAAGTCTTTCCCGCTCCTATTCAGGTGGGAATTATCGGCACTAAAGTTTTAGCATATAACGAGCGTAGTTGGTGGCGATCGAGTGAGGGCGTCCGCACTGTGGTTGCCGAATCGATCGCCTACTTATATCGACGATTTGGGGGCTAGGTGCCGACAGAGGGCTTTCTGGCGATACACATAATCGATTGCGCCCCTTCAGGGCTATCGGAGTCGATCCCAGACATCTTTTGGAGCATCCGCAATCTTGAGGGCAATGTACCCATATTGCCCTCAAGCACCTCTGCGCCCAGATCGTGGTTGTGGGGGTAAAGTTTGAATTCAAACCCCAATGGATCTAACACCTGATGATAGAGCGCTGGCGTAATTCCGTCACCAGGGATCTTATTGTGTGCCTCGCAGGGAATCCTCAGCTTGCGATATTCCATCGAGAGGTAATGCGGACTCCTAGTCAACCAGTAGAGTTTGAAACGGTGCTTTCTCATAAATGCCGCCAGCCCTTTAAAGTGCATCGCCGTCACTTGAGGGTCGAGATCTGTCATCAGTAACCCACCAGGACGCAAGATCCGCGCGGCTTCAGATAGGACTTTTGCCATATCATCGCAGTGATGGATGGTGGCAGTCGCGATCGCCACATCCGCAAAACCATTTACCAGCGGTAGGTCTTGAGCATCTGCCCACAGCGGGGTATAGCCTACTTGTTTCGCCATTTTCAACCCTTCATAAGAAACATCGACACCGATTAATACCTGGGGTGAACCACCAACCGTCGCATAGAAATTTCCCGGCCCGCAGCCGATATCGACCACAATTTTGCCGTCCAGACTGCCAACTGCTGCCTGCCAACGCGATCGAAATGTTTCGTTACGATGAGATTCCTCAAAATATTCTGGCCCCCAAACTGGATGTCCGAAAAATTCACTGTTAGCTTTCATTGCTACAGTCATCTCGCCGATGTGGCTGGTAAATATACCATGCTCATCCAGCTTTACTGCTGTACTGTCTATTAAATACGGGCTGATATCTGAAGTTAGCTGCAAGTAATTTTGCACGATCTTTTCTCCAATAATCTGTATGAAATACTCTTGGTCTTAAAGCTAGCTGAATTTTCAGTCAATAGCAGCCACTTGACAATTTTGCTCGATCCGATCCCAGCACCCCTTCACTCAAATCGATAGATAATAGTCAATCTGAAACAATAATTATCTATCGATTCGCGGTATAATTTCAGATAATTTAGATACTATTTCATTAGTAGTAATCTATTCCAAAAGCGGCTTGATATTATTTAGTTATAATAATACCATAAATGTATGATTTGTCAATAATATGTCAATAAATATTGCAATAATTTAACATCACGAGCTATATTATGACTACCAAGATATAGCTTAACAAAATGATAGTTGTTGGCTCAACTATCCCTAGATTCTTACTGAACATCTGCTGTTAGTCAGATCGAAGAAGATCGAATTTTGGTAACTAATGAGCTAATGTCCGAACGCGATGCTCTTGCCAACGTAGTCCAATCAGCATCGCCATAGTTAGCATAAATCCAGGTTCTTCCATTTGAGTAAGAAAGAAGCCGTAAATAAAAATTGTCAACATCAGAAACCTGCAAAAATCATCGATGCAGAAGTAATGCCAGACTAAAAACCCCAAATATAAGTAAGCCGCAATACCCAGCCAACCTTGATCTCCCCAAATTCCAGCCCAGCTAAATAGTGGCACGTATAGAGTCGTAGACCAAGCAATCCAATTACTATTGATAAAAGACCACATTTCATCATATAGAGGATGCTTTGTGCCCCCAACTAATGACAATATGCTCCACATATCATTAATCGTCCAACCTCCCAACCGACCGAGCGTGTGCCCAGGTCCTAATCCAACCAACCAATTGAGGGGGGAACGATAGTAAGCAAGAACGCGACGGATACCCTCCGTTTTGACATCTAAGCCTCCCCCAGCCTCATTATTATTAATGTCGCTTCTATTCATCCACTGAGCGTAAGCTTCAAAACCTGCGACGTTATGAATCAACCACCAGAAAGCACCAAGTGCTAATCCGAAACAAGATAGATACATGACAATCTTTCTAATATTCTGGATCTTGCTCGAAGCAAGTATAATCCAAGCCAATCCACTGACAAGAATTACCTGTTTTGTATCGGCAATTTGAATCTGATAAATAGTACCAATTAGACCTAGTATCCTTATCCACAGAGGCACCTGTTTTTGATACAAGAAGCAATAGATAAACACACTAACTGAGACGGCAGCAGAAATATATCCGCCAGCCCCCGATATAAAGAATACTCCTTGCACCCCATCTGTCTCATTGTAAGGATGTGCGCTAATCCGTCCGGCAAGCAGGAGAATTTTTTGGGCGATCGCAAGAACTAGATTAATTATCGCCGAGATAATCAGCCAACGTCTTAACTTATTCAGACCTTCTACTGTGAAATCTACACAAGTTATCGCCAGAATAAACATAAAAGGCTCTGCCAGCATCATAAAGTTAATGATGACATTAGGAATTCCAGCATTGTTAACGATCGCACTAAAGACGATCGTCCCCAAAAATATCCCCATGGCAATAATTAGCGACCATGTACGCGAGACTAGGCGGCGATCTTTCGTCCGAGCTGTTGACAGCACAATTGCCACCACGAAAGGCACGATCGCAAAGTGCAAAAAGTTTAAAATAGAGGGTGCGCGCGTAATAGAGCAAAAGATTCGCGAATAGAATGTTGTCGCAAAGGCAATAAAAATAAGTGTAGAATTGTTGACAAATCCTCTTTTTTTATTTGCAGAGATCGTACTTGAGCTATACATTTTAGTACTATGACATAGTTACTCGATTTTGGTATTGACAAGCTGGGGTTGTCTAACAAAATTGCTAATTTCTAACAGGCAGCTAAGTGTCGTATTCTGCGATATCTGCACCCAGCGATCGAGACGATATCTGCCGTTTGTATATTTGCGAATATAACTTGCCTTGGGCATCCCAAGTAAATATTTCTCTAGCGCGTTGTTGTCCAGCCTTGCCCATTTCGATACACAGATCGACATCTTCAGCCAATCGGCACATTGCCGTTGCGATGTCAGCGATACTTTGGTCAGGAGTGAGTGCCGGGATCGGGAAACCTGTTTCCGCCGTAACCTGAACCGCAGGGCCGCCGAGATCTAGACAGATAACTGGGCGACCCGCTGCCATTGCTTCCAAGCATACTAATCCGCCAGAGTCGTGCAAACTGGGATGAACTAAAACAGAACTCTCTCCGAGCTGTGCCAATACCCCCTCCCTCGGCAGATGCCCTAAAAACTTGACTCGCTCGCAGATGCCCAGCTCATGTACTAGAGCTTGCAGGCGGGGCAATTCTGCCCCTTCGCCTAAAATCCAATACTCAGCATCGGTCAGTTGGGCACGGGCAAAGGCTTGTAAGCCCAAGTGGAGTCCTTTCCAATGGAGCAAGCGAGCGATACTGATAAACCGAGTCGGACGAGTGCTGGGGGGCGGACATTGGGCGAGTCGAGCGAGTTCTAGTTCGGACAGGTTGCATTGAGATAATACTTGCACTTGCGTCGCACCCATTAACCTAATTTGTCTGGCGGTATCTGCGGTCGTCGCAAATGCGATCGCGCTCCGACGAGCGGTCATCCGCGCGAAGGGATCTTGCTCTCCCAGCCAACGCCAGATAGAGCGGAGGGTTTCATAAGCTCGATTTTTGAAGTTGAAGTCTTGCCAATAGGCGAGCGGTGCAGATTCGCCGCCGCCCACGGGTCCCCACACAAACGGGATCGGTAATAAGCAGAGAAAACTCGGACTAGAGTGTCTGACAAAGGTGACGTGATGAGTCAGATCGAAGTCGATCTCGCGATGCAGCTGTTTGGCAACAAAGTAAGCCTGAATTTGCCACAGGTAATAGTGTAGCTGCATACCGCCAGAATGCCCCCACCGTCGGCTATCCTGCCAAAAAGGTAAAGTAAAATAAACAAAATGCAGGTTATCGATCGGCTGGCGTGCTAGCTCTGCTTCAATGATATCCTGGCTTTCATCGGGACGAGTCAATACCCAAACTTGGTGATACCTGGCGACTTCTCGAACTACATTCCAGCCGACACCAGGCTCAGATCCTTGACCCGGTTCGCAGGAATACGCTGACAGCAGAACTTTCATAGCTACACCTCTTTTGAATCGATCTTCCTAACTAGGCTTAAAAATAAAGTTACACACATAAGTTTTACCTAAAGAAGTAAGACCTTGATAATTATTGATATCTTGGTGTTTCTCTTTAGAAAATTCACTTAAACTTCTCAGTTCGCCATTAAATAAGAAAAAACCGACATACCCTAAAGCCATAATTTTAGAGAATATTTCGGTGATATCTTTATTGGCATGATGTTTTTGTTCGATTTCTACAATCATGACTGGGCGTTGTGTAGTAATCAAGTCGATCGCCCCATCAATTACCGTTTCCTCGTGTCCTTCAACATCAATTTTGATAAATCCTACGTTGTGATGTCCGCAGTCATCCAAACGCTGGAGTGGTACATCAAACGTTTGGATTTCGATAGAGGTTGGCAGTTCCAGACTACCGAGTTGATCGTAAGCAAAAGTATCGACGATCGGAATCGATAGCTGCGCTACTCCCGCTCGATCGGATATCGCAACTGGATAAATACTCACATTAGATTTAGCAAATGCTTTAGTCAAAAATTTTGCCAACTCTGGATTGGGTTCGTAGGCAAAAACTTTTTGGGAAAGTTTGGAGAGAAAATAAGTATAAGATCCCTTATTCGCGCCGATATCAATACTATTTCTTTGCGGATCTACTAGATCGTCGAGCAATTTGAGTTCTGGTTCGCCAGATTTATAATTGGTATCGGCAATCAGTCGAATCGTCACCGACGGCGGCAGCAATCGCCTAATTGTATTTTTGATAAACATTAGTTTTGTGGATAGGGGATAGGGGATAGGGGATATGGGATAGGGGATAGTGGATAGCTTGCACTGAGCGACAGCCGAAGTGTGAATAGTGACGCAAGCGCCCCGTCTCCCCCTCTCCCTCACTTCTTATTCGCGATCGTTCGCTCGTATACTTGAGCTACGCACTCGGCATTACGTTCCCAGGTAAATGCTTTGACTCGTTCCAAACCGCGATCGACTAGTTCTTGATAAAACTGTGGTTCATGGTACAGCCGGATGGCAGCAGCAGCTATTTCATCCGCACTAGTAGGTGCGACTAAAACACCAGCATCGCCCACGACTTCTGGCATCGCTGACGCGTTTGACGTAATCGCTGGCGTACCACAAGCCATAGCTTCCAATAGTGTCATCCCAAAGCCTTCATACAATGACGGTGCGACTAAAACATCGGCGGCATTGTATAGTTGCAGTAGTGTGGATTTATCGGGCTTGCCAAAATAACGGACGATCGATTCCAGTCCTCGATCTTGAATGAACTGCTGTTGTGCGGAAGTAAAATCAGCGCCAGCTTTCCAGAAGGCAATCGGGAGTTGCCTATCTTTTAAAATTGCGATCGCCTCAAGGATCGTGTCAATATTCTTCCGGGGATGGTTAGATCCCACATTTAATAGGCAAAATGTTGCGGGGGAGATGTGCTGTTGCTGACGGTAGGCTGCAATCGCCGATTTTGGTAGAGGCCCAAAGATGTCTTCTACGGCATTGGGAATGACCGTAATCTGCGTGGGATCGATTTCCAAAATCTCGGTAGTATCGCTAGCAGTAGCTGAGGATACCGAAATAAGATGGTCTGCATAACGCATCCCATTGACAGAATACAACCAAGCGCGTTTGCTGACAATCGGTAATTGCACCGATCCTTGTAAGTTATCTGGAAAAAAGTAGTTAGCCAGATCGTGACAGGTGACGACAATCGGGCTGCCAGAATTTTGCAACCAGTAGGCGATATTGGCATCACAAGGTTCGACAATATGAAAAATATCTGCCACTTGCTGTCGAACCGCTTGGGGATATCGCCAGAACCGCTCGTAGTATTTTTGAATTCTTAGCGATATAGAATAACTACCTCGATCGAACGATCTGGGCACCAGCTCAATAATTTCCCACTCTGGACGAACTTTTTTCAGTCCGGCAATAAGATTGTCGGTGTAAATATCTAAGCTAAATTCGGCCATTGTCCGAGCGATTGCTACGCGCATTCGAGTGTCTCCTCTGGTGGGTAGTCGAGCGATTGCTGCCACAGATTCAGCGATCTAGTGGCAATCTGTTGATGGGAATAAAATTGGCGAACGCGGGCGATGCCATATTGTCCCACCTCTTGTCGCCAATCTGGATCGGCGATCGCGCGTTCCAAAATTGCTGCCAGCCCGATCGCATCATCTTCCTTAAATATTAGATCGGATCTTCCGATCGCATGAGGAATTTCACCACAATCAGAGCCAACCACTGGCACACCCATTGCCATCGCTTCGATCAGAACGTGACCGAATTGTTCCTTCCAGGTTGGAGTCGATCGAGAAGGCAAGATCAGCACGTCGAATGTGCCGATTTGTGCGGGCGCAGCTTCATGTCGAATCGCCTCGTGCCATATAATCCGCTTGTCAATTTGCAAAACTGCGGCAGCTTGCTGTAGTGCTATGCGTTCTGTACCCGACCCACACACTGTAATCGTGAAGTTCAAGCCACGTTCTTGCAGGCATCGCGCGGCGGCCAATAGGGTATCGACCCCTTTTTCGGGAACTAAGCGTCCCAAGAAGCCGATATTAAATTCAGCTTGAGGGTCTCGATCGGTTTTAGGTGCGAACAACTGAGTATCGACGCCTATTTGCGGCATTACTTCCAGCCGTCCAGTATAGCCCCACCGCCGCAGAATTTTTGCACCATCCTCATTTCCCGAAATTAACGCACTCACAGTATTCAGGACAAATTGGCAGGTTAACTGACGCAAAATGGGCAACTTTCGTTCGATATTTTCCCAACCGAAGACGATCGAGGGTTTGCCTGTTAACCTGCTCCACATGGCAACTTCAAAAGCCAGTACGGAAAATACTTCCGCTTCGACTTGCACCAAATCGGGTTGAAAATCTTTTAATACCCGACCGAGTGCCCAGGGTAGATAGCAGTAGGCACCCCCGCGCCCGCTGAACAGCACTGGGGCTTGATAGATTTTGATCCTGGGATAGGGTTTCTCGACTGGCATCGTGCGATTCCACTCCGCAGCCTTCCAGTTACTAGGTACCAGCAACCCGACATCGACGCGATCGGTTGCGGCGATCGCGTCCAATTTGCCCTGATTGACACCGACAACGTACGCATGACTGACAAACAACACTCTTAATTTGCGACCTAGCTGGGCTTGAATTAAAGGGGTTTGTGCGGTATCTACAGCATTCATTATTCTCTTCCTCAACTACTCACGAGAGCGCGAATTTTTCTAACAGTCCAATCGATCGCTTTGGGTCGAAATTGGGGAGCATATAACCAGGTCATGGCAGGTCGTGCCAGTGCTAATGGCATCAGACCCACCCAGATAAACCAAAGACTGTAGATGACACACTTTTGCCAGTTGAATGTAGAATATTTCCACAGCGAACGGATACCCTGGTAAATCAACGACCACGCTCGATCCGATGGTACCGGATGATTTTGAGGATCTAGCCTTAACGAAATCATCCGCGACCAGAGGCGACCGATCGATCTTTGTGCCAAATCAGTTGGTAATATCTGCCCTAGCTCTGCGGCTTTTTGCTCCAGCAAAGCATAGTTTTGTAAATCGTGACAGACAAATCGCCGGAATCGATCGCCTGTAACTGTCGCCAATGCCCATTGATTACTGTTATGAATTCGATAAGCACCCAATGGTTCTTCAATCGCAGCAACTTCCCCAGCAAAGGGAATGAGCATCGATAAATAATCATCTGCTGTCAATTTATAAGCAGCGGGAATCGGGAAAATTGGTGCCATCGCCTTGCGGCTGAGTGCATTGCCGCTGGTGGGCGTACTGGTATACCCACCGAACTCCAGCAAAGTTTTCCAGACTTCACCTGTTGCTAATGGCTGGCTACCTTGAGGGGATGTATATCCCAGTGACTGACCCTCAGCATCTACCACCTGTAGACGGTAGTGTACTTTAGCCAGATTTGGTTGCCAGATGGCGACAATGCGTTCGATGGCTGTGGGCATTAGGTAATCATCAGCATCTAGAAATACAATGATGTCGCCGCGACTTTTGGCAAATCCACTGTTGAAGGCGGCTGCTTGCTTGCCATTGGGCTGGAAGATCGGCACGATCCGATCGCCATATCTGATAATAATCTCGCGAGATTTATCCGTCGAACCGTCATCGACAACAATAACTTCCGTATGAAGATAAGTTTGATTTAAAGCACTATCGATCGCCTCCGTCAGGAAGCGATCGTAATTATAATTATTGATGATGATGCTAACTAAAATATCATTCATATTTAAAAACGATCGAGTCCCGATCGACAGCTATCTCCTTTATCCCAAAAGTTGATATTTCAAAGAGCGACTATAATAGTAGAGTGCGGATAACACCTTTCCTTGTTTTAACGATTCATTGCCAGTACGTTTGCTATTGTAAGCACACAGTTGACGATACTCGGAGGCAATCTCATCAAAGAAAGGATTTTGATAAACTTTTTCCGATACAAAGAGAGTTTCCAAACAATTTTGGAGGGCGCGGGTAGATGTACCGCTACCACCATGAATCCGATATTCCGTCAACCGTTCTGGTACATAAAAAACATCCATCCCACTACTCACCAGACAAGAGCTGAGAAAGAAATCGTAGGCACCCCCTACCTTTTCGGAGTATGCCGACCAATCGATCGCCGACTTCCGAAAAACTGCCGATGATGCTAGCGGAATCGATTTATTGAAAATCAACTTTTGGGGTTGTTTTACCAGTCCTCGATCTATTCCGCTGCGGCCAAATCTCGTAGTTTGTTCTTCGGTTTTAGTCACCATTCGATCGCCAGCCGCATCGATAATCCAATGATCGCAAAAAGACAGACAAATGTTTGGATTTGACAACATTTCGGGCACTAATTCCTCTAAAAAATCTGGCAACCAGCGATCGTCATCATCGAGTTTTGTGAGTAAATCGGCGCGAGCGGCTTGAAAGCCACTCAAATTATTCATGGCAATTCCCAAATTTTGAGGATTAGCTCGATAAATAATACGCGAGTCTTCATAGCTCTGGCAAAGATCGGCGATTTTTGGTTCGGCACTATCATCACAAACAACGATCTCAAAATCGGTAAAAGTTTGCGCGAGCGCACTCTCGATCGCCTCTTTGAGATAATCGATCCGCTTGTAAGCAGGCATGATAATTGAAACGGCTGGCAATGAATCATTCATAAGTTCGCTCCGGTCTTAAATTTTATGTCAATATCAAGATAATTTATAGATTTAAGTATTTTGTCGAGTATTGAGAGTGAAAATTAGTACTCTTGCTCGTTTCGGTCTCTAAATTTATGGGAAATTAATTAGTTATTGCCATTTCTAATGCTTCTCTAGTGCTGATTTTATCGAATGTCATTAAGGCTTGAGCTACGACTTGATCCATGTTGTAATACTTATAAGTTGCCAGCCTGCCGACGAAATGTACCCTAGGAGTGGCATCGGCAAGTTCTTTATACTGTTTGTAGAGTTCTGCATTTTCCGGACGCGGAATTGGATAGTAAGGATCGCCTTCAGCTTGAGGAAACTCGTAGACAATGCTGGTTTTATGATGCTCCTGTCCGGTCAGGTATTTAAACTCAGTGACGCGAGTATAGAGATGTTCGTTGGGATAATTAATCACGGGTGCAGATTGGAAGACAGGTCGATCTTGAGTTTCGTGTTTGAATTCGAGCGATCGATACGGCAACTTTCCAAACCGAAGATCGAAAAAGTCATCGACTGGCCCGGTATAAATCATTTCTTGATAAGGAATGACCTGTTGAATTTCTCGATAATCGGTGTTGAGCATCACTTTGATATTCGGATGCGCCAGCATGTTCTCAAACATCGGCGTAAAGCCATGTAGAGGCATTGACTGATATGTATCGGTAAAATACCGATCGTCGCGATTGGTGCGGGTGGGAACGCGAGCAGTGACCGATCGATCGAGTTCTGAGGGATCGATGCCCCATTGTTTGCGGGTATAGTTGCGGAAAAACTTTTTATATAATTCTTGTCCGACTTTACTAACGACGACATCCTCTGATGTCAAAATTTGCTCTCGTGGCTCGGCTACCGATGCCAAAAACTCTTCGACTTCAAATGCGGTTAGGTTCAATCCATAGAGTTGATTGATCGTATTTAAGTTGATCGGGATTGGGACGAGCTGACCGTCAACGCTAGCCAGAACGCGGTGTTCGTAACGTCGCCACTCGGTAAATAACGATAGATATTCAAAGACATCGCGGGAATTGGTATGAAAAATATGCGGACCGTATTTATGGATCAGTACGCCATCATTGTTGTAGCGATCGTAAGCATTGCCGCCGATATGGTTGCGACGATCGACAATTAATACTTTTTTGCCCAACTGGCTTGCCAATCGTTCTGCCAAAACGCTCCCTGCAAACCCCGCACCAACAATCAGATAATCAAACATGAGAATGCGCTCCTTTAACTAGTAATCTCGATCGAAGATTAGGATTTATGAATATCGGCAGGATCTTTGGCAAACAGAAAATCAGTGATAAATCCGAAGGATTTAGGGAAGGTATATCTGAACGTATCTACAAATCCGGAAATACCATAGTATCTCAATCGGAATGCTGCCACATGCAGCAAAGCATAAGGCAGATAAAATAATGCTTTCCCTTTGTTATTATCAGTGGAAAAATAACGTTTGAAGGTCACATATATTCGACTGGCATCGTGATATGGTTTGTAGTAATCGCGATTGATTTCTGATGGGTAGTGAAAATTAATCGCTTCTGGGAAGAGCACGATCTTATATCCTTTAGTAATTGCTCTAGTGGTAAGATCGATTTCGTCATTTCCATATACCAATCGCTCATCAAACAAAACTTTTTTAAATACCGATACTGGAAAAATCGCACTATTGATCACCACCGATTTGATGATATCGCCTTGCTTGTATTCAACACTCTGCCAGCCAATAAAAGTTTGATCGCCAGGATAGAGTAGTCTGCCATTGACATTCTCAATGCCACTCAGAATCACATTATCGATTTCTTCTGATTCAGCACATTTCAACCAGCGAGCGTGCATCATTTCCAAGAAATTCTCGGTCAAGATGACATCATCATCAATAAACAGTACATGAGAACCCGCGACCGCACTCAAGGCTTTATTTCGATTTGCACCTAAACCTCGTCGTGGCCCTTCGATATATTTGATATTGGGAAAACGAGCGGCAACCAACTCTTTGGTTCGCTCGTCCGTACTGTCATCGGACACGATCGTTTCAAATGCGGGATATGTCGATCGCTCGACTGAATTTAAGGCTTTGGTTAGGTCGTCAGGACGATTTCTCGTACAGATACAAACAGAAATGTTCAAGAGCATATCCGTGTTTCGATCGAGGGTATTCATCATTTTTTTACATGTATGTTTACTTTTAAATTGACCCGATTGAATTAGATTTCTAATAATAAGTTTTTTACAGTTTTTCCAGATACATTCCAATTCAGGCGAGACTCATACTCATGAAAAGATGAGAGAGCCAATTCAATATAGTTAGAGTAATTGGTAAATAGATTTAAAATATAGCTGCAATATTCTTGGATATCGGCAGTTACATCGAAGGTTTTACCATTGAGATTGTCTTTGACGATCGTGGGAATACCACCAACATTGGTAGACAAACAAGGCACTCCAACTGCATTAGCCTCACACAATACGATCGGCGTACAATCTGCAAGTGAGGGGATAATTAGCAAATGTGACTCGGCAATTAAGCGAGCAATTCGCGCTTTGCCTAAATCTGTAGATTTACTAATAAAACCTAGTGGCTTAACAAAATCGGGTAATGGATCTGCGGAAATCGGTTGACAACCAACGAGTGTCAGTTCGGTATTTAAACCTGCGTTGTTTAATGCCGTAGCAACTTTAAGTGCCACGTCGCCGCCTTTGCGATACCAGTCAACTCCTAAAAACAGCAGTTTACAAAGATTTTCCGGTCGAGCGGCGATCGCCGCTCGGACTTCAGCCGCATCATATTTGACTTCGATATTTGCGCCAAACGGAACTACTTTAACTTTAGACTTATCTACTCCATAGCGAGAGATTGCGGCTTGTGCTGCCCAATCAGATGAATAAATCGCTAACTGACATTTTTGATGAGCTTGTTGTTCTACATTATGCCAATCGCTCATCGACTCCTCGCAGACATTACTATAGTCTGGATAATAGTCTAACAGGCTGTCAAAGCTGGCATCTGCCCAAAAGACCATCGGTTGTTTGGATTCGAGATAAGCAAGGGGATTTGCCGATGCACTAAAGACAATATCTGCCTGAGCATCCATTAATCGATCGGAAATTTGTCGAGCATAACCTTTGAGAACGCAGGGGGTAGGATTCTTTAAATATTTTTTCCGAAATAGTTCGTGATAATGTCGCTTATATTTTTGCACAAGGCGACACCTAACTGAAATGTCTAATGGACCGATGTAATCTAAATTGCACGATTGATTTTGAAGCGACTGTGCAATATAGTAGCCTAGCCCCGACCAATCATTAAATCCTTTTAAAATCCGCGAATCATAAGGTGTTATGTATGCTAGTTTCATAAGTTGGGTTCCTGTTGGGCGCAATCGAAAGATCCAGTGTCGAACGATCGAGATCGGTTGGGGATAGACGATCTCAAACTCGATCGAAAAGCCTGTGCATACTAGGTAAACTACGATCGAATCTTTTAATAAATTTCCATCGTCGAGCGAGGGTATCTATTGAAATCATCTGTGAGGCTCCTGCCGCACGGCTGTGATAGAGAAGTTAAAGTTTGAAATAAAACAATTGTCATTGTCCCAGAACTACCTCCTGATAGCTTCCTGACTTGAGAATTCGACCTCGATCGATCTGATAAATACAATCGCAATGCTCGATCGTCGAGAGGCGATGGGCGATGATAATAATCGTTTTGCTCCTACTCAAGGCTTTGGTAGCTGCCGTTACCAGTTGTTCGGTTTCATTGTCTAGGGCAGCGGTGGCTTCATCGAAAACTAGAACTTCGCGCTGGTGGTAAAGGACGCGAGCGATACCGACTCGCTGCCTTTGCCCGCCCGATAGCAGCACGCCGCGCTCGCCAACCATCGTGTGGATGCCATTGGGTAAATTTTCGACCACATCTTGCAACTGCGCCATCTCGATCGCTTGTTGGAGTCGCAGCCGATCGATCGACCCATCGGCAACGCCAAAGGCAATATTGCGCTCTAGCGTATCGTCGGTGAGGAAAATGGATTGGGGCACGTAACCCAAGATATTTTGCCAAGCTCGCAGATCTCGATAAACCGATCTGCCATCGACCTTGATATCTCCAGACTGAGGCAAAAATAGCCCCAAGATTACATCCACCAAAGTTGTCTTCCCAGAGCCAGATTTACCAATAATACCAATCGATTGCCCCTTGGCAATTGTGAGGGAGATATCTTCTAAAACCAAGCGCGGATGCTGGGAATATTGGAAATTAATGCCCTCTAAGGCGATCTCGCGCGTGAATGACATTTGTTCGCGCTGGGCGGTTGCCATCTTCCCACCAGCTTGGGCTGGCGTATTTGCGATTGGTAACGGCACTTCTCGCTCCAGTTGCTGGAGGTCGAAATATAACTTATCGACTGCAAAACTATTTGCCCGCATCACGTTCAATCCCGATACCAAATTACCGGATGCAGGCAGCAGCCGAATTGCCGCCAAGCCGAAAATCCCCAGCACCGCACCCAGATCTCGATCGCCGCGATTCAAGGTTACGAATAACAGAGTAAAGCCGACCAAAAATGTCAGCATCAAGGCTTCGATCGCGTAACGCGGTAAATTGCCGTAGCTCTGAGAGAGTGTCAGATTGGTAGCAAATTTGGCTGACTGTTCCTCCATTTGCTGTTGGAAATATGCCTCGCAACCAATTACCCGCGTCTCTTTCAAGCCGCCTAATCCATGGTTGAGAATGCGAATCATCTCGCCTGCCGCTTGCCAACCTTCTTTTCCCCATCGCACCAGGCGATGTTTCATTGCTTGCGACAATACCAGCATTGCCAACAACAACATCCCAATTAAAATCAAGGCGAACGCATCAGTTTGAATTAGCAGGATCGTTAACGCCAATGTCACCAACAGATTGGAGATCGATGTCAGCAGGGGCATCACTACACCGAGACAAACATTATCGGTAGTGGAAATAATGTCCTGAATCAGGTTCGCAGAATTGATATTTAAGTGAAAACTATAGGGAGCGGCTAGATACGCTTGCATCAACTTGCAGGAGAGATCTCTTTTTAAGTTATAACCAAATTGAAATACTGATTTTTGGGCTTGAAAGCTTAAAAATGCTTTGATATAAAAGGTGGCGATCGCGAGTGCGCCCAAGCCTAGCAAAAATTGTCGCTCCGAACTAAAATTCAAGGTGATGTAGGCTAAATTCAACCACCGATTGCTAGCGATAAATTCTGGATGAGTGGCGATCGCAATGAATGGACCGATGATTCCAGTTCCTAAAATTTCCAAGCCAGAAATCAAGACAAATGCCAATAGCGTCACAATTAGCGATCGATAATGACCCCTAGTAAGATAAAGAAATTTGGTTAGATACTGCAACACGATCGGTAAATAAAAGATTGAATAAATTAACGAGCAATGAGCGAAACGAATATCAAACTTAGCTAAAATTTTTGACTAAAACTTTTAGCTTGCCAGCCAACTTTAGTTGCAGTCGTCGCCAGATCGTCAATCGCCATCCCGACCATGCCGTCCGATCGATGTACTTAAAAAAGTCTTCTTTGCGGGGACAATGGCGCGATGTCCATGGCTTCTTCGCCGAAGCATAGTGAACGATCGCTGGCTGGTGAATGAGATTGTGGTAGATATCCTTAGTAAATAAGCTCTCGCGCTCGTCTTGCCAAGCTAAATAACTACTTGTATCGTAATCATAGAAAGAAGTGGAATTAAAATTCCATTTGGGATCGATTTGTCCCCATTTGCCCGCCAGCAGGGGATTTAATATATCCTGATCGTGCCAGCGAACGAACTGTTTATTGTGCTGGAGATAATCCATCGACTGGTTGCAAAAGTCATCAGCCCGCCACTTTTGAAGGTTAATTACCAACACCCCAGCATTGAAATATTTCGCATCTGCTGAAATGCCCAATTCGCGATAATTTAACAATCCATTAGCTGTCGATACATAGCGAATCCAGGTATCCTGTGCTGCTAAGATGTAATTATCGCCCAATTGATATTGCCAGAGTTCTGCCAGATTTCCCTTGACGACAAGATCGCAATCTAAGTAAATAACTTTGTTTATTTCAGCAGGTAAGACTTCGGGAATGAGAATTCTAAAAAATGTGGCGACCGAGAGATATTGAGAAATAGTTTTGCCGTCGGGGCCGAGGGTATGATTGATTTGCTTGAGATGCTCGATCGCTGGCAAATTGGGAACTGTTAAAAATTTTAGTTCGCATTTTGCCGATTGCGTCGATTGCCAAATTTTTTGTTTATTACGTTCTTGAATACCGCCATCGAGGATGTAAAATACGAGTCGAGCATCGCCCTGGTAATTATCGATCGCCGATCGCAAGGTAACGGCGAGCGGCATGGCATAATTATCATCAGCAGCACAAACAACGATAATCGGATCGGCGGCGATTGAAGGTTTAATTGCGGCGCGATTTGCTAAAACTTCAACTTGCATAAAAATATCCGTGTATCTATGTGTATATTAAGGGCAATACAGAAAGAAAACCTCGGTCAAATGCCTGTAACAGCGGCAAATTTAGCACGCATTTGATAGTAACGATCTCTCCACCGAGACGAAGCTAGCATATTAAGTTGATTGCCGCGCCATCCATAGCGTTCGACCAGACTCAACCATAGTTCCCAGCGTTGCGGTAGCGGCATCAATGGCAGGTGCCACTGGGCGACCTGCTGGAAATTGGCGCGACCGAGCGAAGCATGGGAGCACAAGAGTGCGTCTAGCTCGCCCAAACATTGTTCGGTCTGGGACTCAGCAGCTTTGACTCTGGGCAGACTGGCAGCTTGGCAATAGATTTTTTCGAGCGTATCGAGCCAATTTTGTCCCCAGTGGGTGTGGGCGATTTGGTGCTGGGTTGCCGCTCCCAGAGAGAGTCGATATGCCTCGTCAGCGATCGCTTGCGACAATGCTGCTAAATATGTCGGTAGATCTGAAGGCTCGATCGCCTGTCCGGCTAACCCTGGTGTATCCTGTCCGAAAATTTGACAGGTTGCCAGAGGGTATGGATTGCGACTGAACAGTGGCGTACCGTAGCTGCCAGCTTCCAGCAAGGATGTTGTTGAGGGAACTGGGAAGGAATCGACATAAATATCGGCAGCCTGGTAGAATTCAGCCGTACGATCGGTTGGCTTCAACACTTGAATCCTGCCGTTGGTTTGCGCGATTGCCTCAGACCAATCCTCGTCGAGATCTCCAGCACCAACGATCGTCAGCATTGCTTGGGGGTGTTCTTGCAATAGCGGAACGTGAGCCTGGGCAAAATTGATGTCGCCGATCGTTTTATATTTTGGCGGTCTGGCGATCGATAGTAAGAGGACGGTATCAGGAGCAATCCCCAAGTGTTGTTTTGCTGCTGCTCGACTCAGAGATCTGTGCATTGGTTCTAAGGCGATCGGTAGAAGCATGTTACGCTCTGGAGCGATGCCTCGGCGATGTTGAGATAGATACCTGCCTGATTCGCGCAAGTTGGCAACTACATCACTCGTACCCGCCCCCAGCCAAAACCAATGATCGCCGTGATTGGTATAAATCGATGGTGGCATCCGATCTTTATCCGCAAAAGCGACGAGCGGTACGGCATCGTATTCCCAAGCATGAGTGACGATGATGTCCGCTTGAGCGGCACATTCACGCAGTTTTCTAGCTCGATCGAGGATGCGATCGGATGCTTGGTTTAAGATGTGAATTCTACCATTACTCTTGGCGATCGCCTCTTGCAGCAGTTGGGGAACCTCTTGCGGTGCTTGTAAAGTCAATGCCAGCGAATGGGAGCGTTTGGTATCTTGTTGAATCCAACGTCGAATCATCCGAGGAATGCCGCTAAAGGTCGAGATATTCGTAGAGACATGCAGGATGCGCTGTGGATTTCCCGCTGGTGGTTGCTGCTGGGGATAGAGGTGGCTGGGGATCTCCTGGCGACCGATCTCGATGAGAATTTGCTCCAACTCTGGACTGGTAAAAAAGCCGCCATGATTGAATTGAGCGTATTGAGCGGCAATTTCCACGTAGGATGCTGCTGCCTCGAATTTTCTCTGTCGGGCTAAGGATCTGGCTCGCTCGACCAACTGCTGAAATTCCGCAAAATGTTGGGGAATCAGCGTGCGACTTTCTGCTTGCCACTGGTTTAAGATGTCACTACTGATGTGAGGCATATAATAACGTAAGTTGCTAGTTATGAGTTGTTGTGCCAAATCCGATTGATAAAGCTTTTTTGCGCCAGTGACAACCCTTCGCCCTCTCCCCGCTCCCAAGCTGGGGAGCTGGGCTGAATAACAATCGGGCAAGTAGTGGCAGGTTAAGCTGCTCAGAGAATTTAACCGCTGCCACCATCGCTGGAGAGCGGTTAAACATCGGCATTCACTTAAGCGGGGTTCCAGCGGACGATCGCACCAGTTACCAAATCGACCCCATAGAGTCTGCCATCAGGCCCCATTTCAGCATCAACAATATAGGGAATATTGTCATCAAAGACTTGGATGTTCGTGACTTGGCGGTTGCCATCGAGAGAGGCGGCATAGAGCGTGCCACCATTGACATCCCCAAAGATCAGCGTATTGCTATTGTAAAAGTCCCCGACCATAATCGCGTTGGCAAAATCTGGCGCACCATGACTGCGAGCCAGAATTGGAAATACCGCAACAGGGTCGCTTTCATTATTGCGGTTGCCATTGTTGTAGAATACGCCTGCTTGAGGTAGATCTCGATAAGATCCCGTGCGATCGTTTCCTTCGAGATAAGGCCAGCCAAAGTTAGCACCGGGGGCACCCGTGTTGATTTCTTCCCAACTATTCCAACCCACATCGCCAATGACAGGTCGATTGGTAATCGGGTCGAACGTAAATCGGAATGGGTTGCGCATCCCAGAGTAGAAGACCTTGGATTGGTTGCTATTGGGATTGTTGGCATCGTAGAACGGATTGCCTGGAACTCCCGCGCCAGTGATGGGATCGATTCTTAAGACTTTGCCGGAGAGGTTGTTGGGATCTTGCACCCTGACCGCACGCGGATCGGCGAAGTTGTAAGAGGTGCCATCGCCGTTACTAACGTAGAGGTACCCATCCGCCCCAAAATGAACGGCACCGATGGTGTGAGACGTACTATCCCCTGCCAGGTAGTCGCGAATGTTCTGGTTTTGAATGCCGGGTCGATCGGGATCGTTATCTTGGGTACCAGGATCGAGCTGACTGGCTGGGGCGGTAATCGTGCCGCCGACAATCCCTGAAGGCGGTACGTTAACAACGCCAGTGCTATCGATATCTGGATTGCTGGTGTAATCCCAGATGCTATTAGTGCCTGCTAGCACGACCAAGCTATTGGGATCGGCAACCATCGTCGTCGGATTGACTGTCAATCTGACCAATCGCGCCGGACGATTGCCATCCCCATCCGGCCCTGCATTACCAGTACGGGTTAATGTTTCTGGCGGATCGTAGGTATAGAGCAAGTAGACATAGGGCGTAGTTGAGAAATTAGGATGGATCGCCAGTCCTAACATGCCCCGATCTTCAGTATTGTTTGTCTGATTGGATAGATCGATCGTGGGGGTAGCCTGCAAAACGCCATTATCAACTACTCGTACCACGCCATTCTTTTGGGCGACCAGCATGTAACGTCCGTCCGGAGTCCAATCGATCGCTGTTGGCGAGGCTAGTCCAGTGACAACGGTTTGGCGATTGAGGCTGCCGAGTGTCAGGTCGTTATCTAGCACGGTTATGGTTGAGGCGATCTGTGTCCCCAAGCTGGCACCATTAGCGTTGCTTAGAGAAATTGTCAAGGTTTCATCGATTTCGATGTTCGAGTCATTTAAAAGCGGAATGGCAATCTGCTGGGTAACTTGTCCGGGGGCAAAGTTGACAGTGCCCGAGACGCTTGTGTAATCAGCACCGCTAGTTGCCGTACCGTTGCTGGTAGCATAATCGATCGAGGCTGCACCGCTAATGTTGCCATTGCGAATCAGCGTAATCGTGGCAGTCGGAGCGCCCTCAGATACAGTAATCGCGGCATCGCTGACGGAAATGGTATTAGGGGAATCATCATCGATAATCTCGATTAGCACCGTGCGGGGAATGCCCAAATTACCAAAGCTAGGACTTTGAATGCCAACCGCAAATCGCTCGTTAGCTTCGATCGAGCTATCATTGACGATCGGAATCGTCAAGGTTGTTTCCGCTTCCCCAATTTCAAAGACAACCTGTCCGGTATTGGCGCGACCGTTGAAGGTGGGTTGAGTATAATCATTACCTGGCGTTGCGGCTGCCCCAGCAACCTCGTTGAGTGTATACTCCAACGTCACTTGTTGCTGGGTACTGCCCGTCCGTACTACTTTGACGGTAGCCACACCAGCGGTTTCACTCACAAAAATGGTTTCGCTATCTTTGAGCGATATTGTGGGACCAGGGGTAAAGACGATATCGCGGAAGTAGTTAGCGTTATTAAATGATTGAGTGGGGAAAGCAGATGGATTGGGATTAAATACGCCGTTGCTGCCATCAGCTACAGCACTGAGATCGCCATTGGCAATCGTCGTCCTCAAACCATCTACAGTTGCCACGTAATGAGTGTTGGCATTGACAGATACCACATATGTCGTGTTAGCGGCGATCGTCAGCGGTGTCGCTAATGCCTGCTCCTGCCAGCCCGCTGTGGTTTCATTGGTAAAGGTGACGTTGGCGAGTTCTTGCCCACTACTCGACCAAATTTTTCCTACATGAGTGCCAGTTTCACTAGCAGCTTTGTAGTAGCGGATGGCATTAATCGTGCCGCTTTTGGCACTTTGGAACTCCATCCCCAGTTCGTAATCGCCCGC